>CALAEB010000176.1 GCA_937890875.1 uncultured Anaerolineaceae bacterium
GAAATTCCCCGGACATTTTGACACAACAGGTCACATTGGACGGCGACGTTCCTGATAATTTCCACGCAACTTCGATCTTCCCGGAATACTTCAAAATCAACGGAAAGTGGGTTCTCGCCAAAGAAAGCCGGATGGATTGCTGTGTACGCATCAACAAAGCGGAGGAACCTGAAGTTATCGAACCGAGAAACCTGCAAAAAAACGACAGCGTCGTTCTTGGAAGGACAGAGGACGGAAGCGAAGGTGTTTTTCTGCATGCCGACGGGTTTATTCAGCCGGCCCGGGCAAAAGAAAACTTTGCTTTTCGCAGCGGACGCAGCCGGGAAACCGCTTTTTCCAAAGACTATGATCATCTCTATCAATTATTAAACTATGAAAAAGCACATGGAAATATCCTTTGGGTGATGGGCCCCGCATGCGCGTTTGATGCGGATTCCCGGAAGGCGATGGAGTGGCTGATCGGGAATGAATATGTGAACGGGCTGCTGGCCGGGAATGCGCTGGCCACACATGATCTTGAAGCGGCTGTTTTCGGGACTGCACTCGGACAGAATATTTACTCGCAGGAATCGCACCCCAACGGGCATTATCATCATCTGGATTTAATTAATTCCGTCCGCAGAAGCGGTTCGATCGCCGGATTTATCCAGCAATCCGGGATCGATTCCGGGATCATCTATTCCTGCGTAAAAGATCGGATTCCGGTCATACTCACCGGTTCGATCCGGGATGACGGTCCGCTGCCGGATGTGATTGCCGATACCTATCAGGGACAGGATGCGATGCGGGGGCTGATCCGGAAAGCGACGACCGTAATTTGCCTGGCGACCCAACTTCATACCATCGCCGCCGGGAACATGACGCCTTCTTACCGGGTCATTGATGGAAAAGTCCGTCCGCTGTTCATTTATGCAGTCGACATTTCCGAATTCGCGGTCAACAAACTCGGCAGCCGCGGCAGCCTGACCGCTACGTCTATTGTCACCAATGTACAGGATTTTGTCGTGATGGTCGCTAAGGGGCTGCAAAAGTTTCAATAATCTGACCGGCTGTTTTTTTAATTTTGAACAGAAACAGCGGCTTACAGCGATTGGAATAAAGATTAGCTATGAAAAGCAGCGGAAACCAGCTTTTCTTTTTTAGGCGTTTGCTGGCTCACAATCAGGATTTCGGATTCAGAGAAAGAATGCCTGCGCTGCGCTTTCTGATTCTGAGGAGACTTCAACATTTGTTGGTTGCAATGTCAAAAAAATCAAATTTCCGGCGCATAATCCGCTCTTGCCAATTCACAGCACTTCCGTTACAATAATCAAGAGTAAAAATGAGATCAATACCTTTCAGCACCTACGCTTATTATTATTACGGCAAGCCGCATAAACGCTCTGCCGGATTTTTCGTGTAAGTACCTGAAAGTTGCAAAACCGAAAAGCGATATCCGCAGGGATATCGCTTTTTTTGTTTTATGTATCGGAAATATTTCGTTGGCACGGGCATCATAAATTTTATTCGGAGGAAATATGGAAGTGAAATTATCGGATGGCAGCGTGATTCCAATGGAAATGCACAAAATAAAAATTGTGCAGCAAACCAATTTGGCATCCATTGAAAAGCGGAAAGAAGCAATTCGTTCCGCTGGTTTTAATACGTTTTTGCTTCACAGCCGGGACGTATTTCTTGATATGCTCACAGACAGCGGCACCAACGCCATGAGCGACAATCAGCAAAGTTCAATGCTGATCGCGGATGACGCCTATGCCGGTTCGGAGAGCTTTTTCAGACTGGAAAAATCGGTTCAGGAAATCTTCGGCCTGCGATATGTGATCCCCGCGCATCAGGGGCGTGCATGTGAGCATTTGCTTTCCCATGTGTATGTCAGGCCCGGGACTTCTGTCATCACCAACTATCACTTCACCACAACCAAAGCTCACATCAACCTCTCCGGCGGAGATGTCCTTGAACTAATCACCGACGCCGGAAGAGAAACTGCGAGTTCCGAACAATTCAAAGGCAATATGGATTTGGACTTGCTGCGGGAGACCATTCAAAGCCATGGGAAGGATAAAATCGCCTTTATCCGAATGGAAGCAACAACAAACCTGATCGGCGGACAGCCCTTTTCGATGGAGAATCTCAAGGCAGTCAGCGAAATCGCGAAAGCCTTCGGAATTATGACAATTATGGACTGCAGTCTGATTTCCGAAAATGCATATTTCATCAAGACACGTGAAGCGGGGTTCGCGGATAAATCCATCCAGGCAATTATTCAGGAAATGATCGTCCAGGTCGACCTGATTTACATGTCCGGGCGGAAAAGCACAATGGCCCGCGGAGGTTTGATCGCGACCAACAACGAAAAAGTTTATCGCGAAATTCTCCCGCATGTGCCGGTTTTCGAAGGTTTCATCACCTATGGCGGCATGTCTACGAAAGAGATCGAAGCGATCGCGGTCGGGATGCGGGAAATGGTCGACCCCGACATTGCCGGAAGCGGCGCAGAATTCATCAAATATTTTGTGAACCGGTTGGCTGATTTCGGCGTCCCGGTCGTGACGCCTCCCGGCGGATTGGGCTGCCACATTGACGCGAAGAAATTCGTACCGCATATACCCTGGTATGAATACCCGGCAGCGGCGCTTGCTTCGGCAGTATACCTAGTCACCGGCAGCCGCGGCATGGAACGCGGAAGCCTCTCCATGGATCGCACACCGGACGGACAGGAAGAGCCGTCAGACATGGAATTGCTGCGGCTCGCCGTTCCGCGCAGGACGTTTACAATGTCACAATTGGAGTTTATGGCCGATCGCATCGCTTGGTTGTACCGGAATCGTAATCTGATCCACGGATTGCGCTGGGTCGATGAACCACCGGTTCTGCGGTTTTTCATCGGCCGGCTTGAGTCTACCGATGGATGGGAAGATTCGCTGGAAGCAGCTTTTAAAGCGGATTTCGTCGATTCCCGCTGATCTCATATAAAGAACAACTGTCCGGAGACGGATGAAGCAAATTGTGCTTCATCCGTTTTTTGTTTGCTCTGGCTGCCAATTCATCTTGTGACGACCTGGAAACTCGAATTCCCGGTAATAAGCCGAAACTTCGAATTAAAAAACAGCACCACAGCGCCTTCTTTCTAAGAATGGTCAATATCAATTCATAATTCATGGTATAGTATAAAAATAAGCACCATACCGCAAAAAATCAATAAGAGGAACAACAGCATGGAAATCAAAACAGTCTCAATCATCGGACAGGGTGTCCTCGGAACACTGTACGGAAAGATCATCCTGGACAACTTGGGGAAAGATACGGTCCGTTTTATCGCGAACAAAGAACGCATTGCCCGCTACCAAAAAGAAGGCATCTATTCCAACGGCGAAAAATGCGATTTCCAGTATATTGATGAGAATGTGCCATCCGCACCGGCCGACCTCCTCATTTTCACTGTTAAGTTTACGCAATTAACCGACGCGATAAAAACAGCCAGGAATCAGGTCGGAGAGAACACCATCATCATCTCTCTTTTGAATGGTATCGTGAGCGAGGAAATTATCAGCGAAACCTACGGCAAGGAAAAAGTGCTTTACAGCGTCGCGCAGGGAATGGACGCCGTGATGCGCGGAAATCAATTGACCTACAAGCGGCCGGGCCGGATCGAGTTCGGCAAAGCGGATGGAGCTTATAGTGAAAAAGTAAAAGCCGTGGATGAATTTTTCACCAAAGCCGGTATCGCACATGGGATGCCACAGGATATGATCAAAAAAATGTGGAGCAAATGGATGCTGAATGTCGGAGTGAATCAGGTTGTCACAGCGTATGAGATAACTTATCGCGGCGTCCAGCAGGAAGGCGAGCCACGTGAAAAGTTGATTGCGGCCATGCGGGAAGTCTTGTCCATTGCAAACAAAAAGGGAGTCGAACTGACCGAAGCCGATTTGCAATATTGGCTGGATGATGTACTTGTGCCGATGGACCCGGACGCAATGCCGTCCATGCGCCAGGACACAGTAGCCCACAGGAAGACGGA
>CALAEB010000177.1 GCA_937890875.1 uncultured Anaerolineaceae bacterium
ATGAACCTGACGCTGGAAGCGGACAGCTGGAAGATCCTCTGGGACGACAGCATGATCATGCCCGAATTGCGCGGCGGGAACAAACTGGCAATGGAAATTACCGTTCCTTCCCGCGGAACGATTTATGACATTAACGGTGTGGCGCTGGCCTCGGAGACCGAAGCTTATGCGATTGGTGTTGTCCCGGCCTCGATCCCCAGCAACCGCTGGACTGCCCTGATCAATGAGCTGTCCCGTCTGACCGGGAAAACGACCTTCGTCATCACACAGATGCTGGAGGAAGCCGAACAGTACGATTATGTCGTTATCGGTGAAGTTCCCGCCCAGACATTGGAGGAGCGCTATACGGCGATCTCCAGCTATGAGGGCGTTTACCTTAACCCGTACTCGGCCAGCCGTTTCTATTACGACAGCGGGGTCGCACCGCATATCACCGGTTACGTCCAGCCGATCGGCGCGGATGAGGCAGACGAAATGAAACGTCAGGGCTACCGGATCGACGAACGGGTCGGACGCCTCGGTATTGAAAAATGGGGTCAGGATTATTTGGACGGGGAGCGCGGCATTTCACTTTATGTGGTTGACCCGGAAGGAAACGCCATCACCCGGCTGACCAAAACCGAGCCGCTGGCCGCCAATACCATTTACACCACGTTCGACGAAGACTTCCAATATGACCTGCAGCGGGCAATCGCCGGGTTTAACGCAGCGGTTGTGGTGATCGAGAAAAACACCGGCCGAGTGCTCGGACTGGCATCTTCGCCGACCTTCGACCCGAACCTGCTGGATTTTAATAACTACAACTCCTTCTACAGTTCCGATTTGCTGTACGGATATAACCGCCCGATGTACAACCGGGCGTCACAAGGACAGTATCCGCTCGGTTCGGTTTTCAAGATCATTTCCATGGCGGCAGCGCTGGAGAGCGGCGTTTATCATATCAATGACACCTATGAATGCGGATACGAATTCACGGAATTGGATGGCGTGACGCTGACCGATTGGACGCTGGAAAAAGAGGTCGCGGCCAGCGGTTTGCTGACGCTGGGAGAAGCGCTGATGCGCTCCTGTAACCCGTGGTTCTATAAAATCGGGCTTGAACTGCACCGGCAGACCGGCGCTGAAACGCTGCCGGAAATGGCGCGCGGTTTTGGGCTGGGGTCTCTGACCGGCATCGGTGAAATTGAAG
>CALAEB010000178.1 GCA_937890875.1 uncultured Anaerolineaceae bacterium
GAGTTCAGACGTGTGCTCTTCCGATCTCCTCTTTACAGGCAAACCTTCCGCTAAGGCTTTCATCTCTTCCGCCGCAGATTTCCAATTCGGCGGCGGTGAAGACCCGGTTCAGAAACCGGCTGCGGATCTCCGGTTTCAGCGCCGTTATCCGGCGGATTTCCACCAGGTCGATCCCGGTTCGCAGGATGGTTCCCATTTTTACCCGACGCTTGTTCCGGCGGTGACGATGATCAGCCGGTCCGGATCGATAAAGGTTCTGGCCGTTTCTAAAATTTGATCCGCGGTTACAGCGCGGATGAATCCTTCATATTCGCGGTAATAATCCAGCCCGAGCTGATACCGCTCCAGGTTCAGGAGATAATAAGCGACGCCCGCGTTGCTTTCCATGTCCAGCGGCAGCCGCCCGATGAAATAGGATTGGACGTCATCCAATTCTGACGGGAGCACAGGAAGGCCGATAAACTGCTTTAATTCCGACCGAATTAAGCGGAGTGCTTTTTCCGCGTTCTGCGGATTGATGCCCGCGGTTATTTCCCACGCACCGCTTAATGGCAGAGCGGCCAGGTTGGAACCGGCATAATAAGCCAAACCATTATCATCCCGTACCACTTTTCCGATTCGTCCCATCATGCCGAATTGTCCCAGAATACAGTTGCCGAGTTTGGCCGCCAGATAATGCGGCGACTTCCGGTTGGGGCCGGTGCAGCCGACGATCAGATCCATTTGGCTCTTTTCCGGAATCTCCACATGGATCTTCCGGGTTTCTTCGGAATTGGAGACCGGCGGGAGGTCGGTGAACCCGGGCAACGGATTCGGATTTTTCTCCCAGAGTTCAAAAGCGTCCCGTACTTTGGCAACAGCCTCAGTGGAGTCGATTCCACCCACAATGCAGAGCACCATGCCTTCCGGCCCGAAATACTTCTGATGGAATCGTTGCATATCCTGCCGCGTGATGGATTGAATGCTTTCCGGCGTCCCGTCATCGTCCCGGGCATAAGGATGGTCGCCGAAAAGCGCCTTGTCGAAAGTGATTTCGGCCATTTCCTGTGTGTTCTGGGCGCGGATCGCCAGTCCGGCCAGCAGCTGGCTTCGTACCTGTTCAATCTGATTCGGCGGAAATTCCGGAAAACGCAGCACTTCCGCGATTAAATCGAGGAGCATCGGCAGATCTTCCGTCAAAGCGCGGGCGCTGAAGAGGATATGATGCGTACTGGCGGAAAAACTCAGCGATGCGCCGGCGGATTCGATCTGTTCGTAAATTTGATAAAAATCTCTTTTGGCGGTGCCCCGCATTAAGCAATAAGAGAGAAAAATTGCCAGTCCCGATTGATCAGCCGGATCCAATATTGAGCCGCAAGGCAGGTAACCGCGGATCACGATGGAAGGGCTTTCAAAATTGGGCCGGGCTAAAACGGTGATCCCGTTGGTCAGTTCCTCCCGGAGGATGTCATCCGAACCGGGCAGCGCATTAATCTTTTCCATCTATTTTGCACTCCCTTCATCTTTTGGCGAGTAAATCCCGATGACCCGCCGGTCGGCCGCGAAGCAGCTTTTTGCGACGCGGATCACGTCCTCCACCGTCACTTTTTCCAAAGCGGGCAGGAAATTTTCAAACCATTCGTAAGAATCAAACATTTCGGAATAACCCAGCCAGTATCCCTGATTGGTGATATTTTCAGTGCCATAAGCAAACAGCGCCCGGGCCTGTTTCACCGCTTTGGACAATTCCTCTTCACTGATCGCCCCCTGCTGAATCCGTTCAATTTCGGCGTCAATCACCTGAATGACCTCCTGTGGCCGGTGTTCCGGATGCAGAATGACCGAAAGCGTATACAGATAAGGATCAATCGTCGTGACGTAGTCGCCGTTGACGCCGACCGCGATCTGGGAGTCAACCAACTCCCGGTACAGACGGCTGGTCCGGTTCGAGATACCCCCGCCGCCGAACATGTTCAGGCTGCTGGGGCCGGTCAGAATGCTGTCTAAAATGGCCAGCGGAAATATGTCCGGATTTTTCCCTTCCGGCGTTCTCCAGATGATGTTCAGGTAAGTTGTTTCTCCCGGACCGGTCAGCGAAATCCGTTTCTCCCCGTTGATCGGCCCTTCCGGAAGGATCGGATGGCGCTCGATTTTCCTGGCGGGGATATTTTTATACACTTTGGCCAGATGATCCAGCATTCTTTCCGCTTCAAAATCTCCCGCCATGGCGAGCACGGCGTTGTTTGGCGCGTAATTACGCTGATAATGATTAAACAGGTCGTCCCGGGTGATCTTTTCCAGGTCCGCCTTGCTGCCGATCACTTCATTCCGGTACGGATGCTGTTCAAAGGCGGCCTGGTACATGGCCTCTTCCAAGCGGAAAAGCGGCTCGTTTTCCGATCCTTCCCGTTCGGAAATGATGACCGTGCGTTCCGAGGCCACTTCTTCCGGCAGATATAAGCTGTTCTGCATCCGATCCGCTTCCAGATCGATCGGCAGCCAGATTTTGTCGGCCGGCATGGTTGCGAAAAAAGCGGTCCAGTCGACATAAGTGAATGCGTTCCAGGAACCGCCGTCGCGGGAAATTGCCTTGTCCAGCGCCCCGGCCGGGTATTTGGGGGTGCCCTTAAACTGCATATGTTCTACCCAATGCGAAATGCCGGACAGGCCGGGAAGCTCATTGCGTGATCCGACCCGGTACCAAACCCAGTGGCTGATAATCGGAGCGGTATGGATTTCTTTCAGCATTACCTGCAAACCATTTTCAAGGCTGGTTCGGATGATTTTTTCTGCCATTGATACCTTGCTCTCCACTTCGAAAAATAGGGACAGCCGATCCTTCGGGCTGTCTTCACTGCTGCAAAACGCTAAAAATCAATATCGTACAAAGCATTTTACTCCATACCGGTGAACAGGATCCAGGAATTCCTGTTTTTCAGCGCATTTTAAGATTGGTTAAAGTGTCAAAAGTCAAATGTTGAAAGGAAACCGGTATTCTGTATTTTGCGCGAAAGCGATTCGCATTTTTGGGATTCCTGGCAAGCATTCCCCTTTCTTTGAAAAGGATCCCTGTATTTCGATTGCCGGGTTGAGACCGCATTGTTCATTCGAATTGTTGATATTATATACCCTGAAACGCTCCTGTTTTTTATTTATGCGTTATTTTGCGCATGTTTTTAGTTTATGCCTATTTTTACGCATATTATATAAATAATCTCTGTAATGCGCATAATCTGTTGACAGGTTCAACCGGACATTATATAATCTCAGAAAGACGGTAAGCAATTCGAAATATGGTTAAAGTGCCAAAAGCCAATTAAAATCTTTTCATGAGGATCACGGACAGCGCATTGCGCTGTCCGTGCGAGGCGCATGTGTAGGGGAGCGCACTGCGCTCCTGCTGTACTTCCTCGTTGAAGAACATTTTTTACTTTTGACATCCCAACCCAATATGGGTGTCTGTCTCAAATAAGACAGCGGAAAAAAAATCGGCTTTTGGAATTCTGAATCCCTGCCGGAAAGGAGCTCGGCAATGCAATTTTCTTTTGACTATTTTCCATATACCGCAGTTATCGGCGATATCAAAGACTCGAAACATTCAAAGGACCGGCGGGCTGTGCAGGTGCGGCTGGGGCAGGTGCTGGACGGCATTAATCATCAATATCAGGCGGAACTGGCTTCAAAATTCATGATAACGCTTGGTGATGAGTTTCAGGGGCTTTTGAAAACCGGCTCCGCGGTTATATCGATTATTGATCAGATTGAACGGGAGATGTATCCGGTCAGGATCCGGTTCGGCATCGGTGTCGGAAAAATCACGACCAATATTAATTTTGATCTTCCGCTGGGCGCCGACGGCCCCGCTTATTACAACGCGCGGGCGATGATTACAGAACTGAAAGCGTTTGAAAAGAAAAAGATGGAATCGAAAAACAACGTCCAGATCAGTATTCAGGATTACGCGGACTGTTCGGAAATGATGAATACCATTTTTTCTCTTCTGGAGGTTGTTAAAGAGGAATGGACCTTCCGGCAGGTGGAAATCATGAACGCCTACCTGCGCAGCGGGACACAGGCGGCAGCGGCGGAAATCCTGGGCATTAACCAGTCCAATGTGCAGAAAGCTTTGGCCGCTTCAAATTTCTATACCTACCGGAAAGCTTTGGAGTTCATTTCAAAAATGTTAGCGGGCGTCAGGAGGGACGAAGATGTTTAAAATTCTGCTCAGCATCTTTTTGCTGCTGCATGTTCTTGGAGATTTCTATTTTCAGACCGATCGGATTTCGGAAAAAAAGAACGCGCAGTACCGGTATGTGATATTGCACAGCCTGATTTATGCGGCTGTTTTTTTCGCCGGAGTGGTTCCCATCTGGTCCGTCCCGGCTGCCTGGATGATTCTGGTTCTGGTGATTTCGCATTATGCGGTCGATTCGCTGAAATATCTTGGCAAAAAACGGATCCGTTTCATCGCGAAAGCTTCCGACGAGGCTTTGTATCTGGCTGACCAGTCGCTGCATCTTTTGTCCTTCATCATCGTGGCGTTCTTCGCCGTTTGGAAAGGAATTTCCGTGTCCCTTCAGCCGTGGATGGGGAATCTGCTGGCGTTGGCAGGTCTCAGCGGCAAAGCCGTCCTTGGCTGGCTGTGCGTTCTGCTGTTGATCTGTAAACCGGCCAATATCACCATCAAGCTGATGCTGGCCAAATACAGGCCGGTTCAGGAAAATGACGTTTCCAATAATGCCGGTGCGTTCATCGGTTCGCTGGAAAGAACTATCATCACGCTTTTGCTGAGTGCCGGGCAATATGCTGCCATCGGACTGATTCTGACCGCCAAATCGGTCGCGCGTTACGACCGGATATCCAAAGATCAGATATTCGCCGAGTATTATCTGCTCGGCACATTGTTAAGCACTTTGTTTGCGATCGCTGCATTTTTGGTTTTCAAATAAGCAAAAAGTTTAATATTCGAAAAACAACCCAAAGGTCCAATTACGGTTTGAGTGTCAGAAGGATTGAACGCTCAGAAGTGTGATAGCTATAAAAATCTGCACTTTCATCGGCGTCTTAATAGCGTAATTCGCTGTATTTTTCGCTCCTGATCGCGTCTGTCAACTTTTTCTCCGCCTTTGAAATTAATATTTTTTATAAAACAAGGTGACATTGTTTAAGATGTTTATCACTGTGCCTTTTTTCACTTTTTCGAATAGACTACTATATATCTAAAGATAACACTATACAACTATAGATAACTATTTCAGAGGGACAGATGGAAACAATGAACGGGATCTCGGAATCGTCTCATTTTTTGATTTACAAGCAGATCAGCGCATATATTCGCAACAAAATCATCTTATTGGAATGGCCTGAAAAACATAAGATTCCTTCTGCAGCCGAATTGGCCGAACAGTTTCAGGTAAGTCGCGGAACGGTGATTAAAGCCATTGCAGAGCTGATTAATGAAGGCCTTCTCGTGAGTATCCGGGGAAAAGGGACTTTTGTTTCTTCGACTCAAATTGAGCAGCCGCTTGGTGTCAGTTATATTTCATTCTCTGAAGATCTTATTCAGAAAAGAATCCCGTTTACAACAATCGTTATTGAAAAAAGCATCATTGATGCTCCCAGCCATATCGCGGGGATGCTGAATGTTTCTGAGAATTCTCCCATCTTTTTATTGCGCCGGGTTCGGCATGTAAATGGAAAACCGCTGGTCTATCTGATCAATTATGTGCGGTTGGACATTTATCCGGAGATCATGGAAGAGGACTTTACCACCAAACGGTTATTCGATGTGATTGAGAAAGGGTCCGGTCATACGATCACCGGCGGACGCCGTTTGTTTTCTGCGGAAAGTGCGGACACGGAAACTGCCCGATGGCTGGAGATTCCACTTAATGATCCTGTGTTTCATCTGCTTCAAATATCCCATCTGGATGATGACCAGCCGGTAGAAGTTTCTTTTGATTACTTCAACGCAAAAAAATACCGTCTGTCCGCAACGCTGAGCCGTG
>CALAEB010000179.1 GCA_937890875.1 uncultured Anaerolineaceae bacterium
CATCATACGGGAAAAAATATCTCTGGATAACGCGCGCGCATTGTTTGAGAGAAAGCACCAGACTGAAAAAGTCCACTTGCTGCAATTCCGCAACAAACCGTACCTGACAACCTACCGGCTGGGTGAGTTCGTCGATTACCATTATGGATATATGGTGCCTTCGACCGGATACCTGAAGATATTCGCGATTGAACCGGCCCAGAAAACAAACGAGTTTTTCCTCCGTTATCCGCGGGACGGCTATTCCAATGAGATCATTCTGTTGAACGAATCGCCGAAAATGATGAACGAGTTCCGCAGATACGGCGACTGGCTGACCAAACTGGGAATCGACTCGATCGCGTCACTGAACGAAGCGATCGAGAAAGACCGGATTCAGGAAGTTATTCTGGTCAGCGAGGCACTCCACGATCAGAAATTCGTGCAGATGGCCAAAGAGATTGCCGAACAGAAGCAAGGCGTGCGCGTGATTCTGATCGCCGGCCCGTCCTCCTCCGGAAAAACAACTTTCTCGAAACGTCTTTCAATCGAGCTGCTGACTTCCGGTATCTCTCCGGTGCCGATTGAGATGGATGATTTTTTTATCGACCGCGAATTAAGCCCGAAGGATGCGAACGGCGAGTATGATTTTGAATCCGTACATAACCTGAACCTGCCGCTAATGGAATCCTGTGTCCAGAAATTAATTTCAGGCGAGGAAGTTCAGCTGCCCCGCTATGATTTTCTGGACGGGAAAAGCAAACCCGGCAAGGTGCTGAAATTGGTAAAAGATCAGATGATTATTTTGGAAGGGATCCATGGACTGAATCCGGAACTGTTGACCGATATTGACCCGGCTAAAACCTTTCGGATCTATGTTTCCCCGCTGACTCAGCTGAACTTGGACCGTTATAACCGGGTTTCAACGGTCGATACACGGCTGATCCGGCGGATCGTCCGCGATTACCGCGACCGTGGTTACAGCGCACAGGATACAATTGCCCGCTGGAATTCCGTCCGGCATGGTGAAGAGGTCAATATTATCCCATACCAAGGACGGGCGGATGCTTTTTGCAATACATCCTTGGTTTATGAGCTCTCCGCGCTGAAATCACTGGCTGAGACAGCACTGCGGCAGGTTGCCTGGGGAACACAGGAATTTATTGAAGCGAAACGCTTACTTTCTTTCCTGGGATGGGTGCTGCCGCTGGACCCGTCGCTGATACCCGGAAATTCGATTTTAGCCGAGTTCGTCGGCGGGTCGAACCTGAGAAATTTCTCGGTCTGGAAGCATTGATCAGGTATTTGAAACATAAAGATTTCTTCGGATAAAACGGAAAATCTGTGACCTGTTATTTTTGCGCGTTGCGCGCAAAAATAACAGGTCACTCTTCTCAAATTATGAATCAAAATTTGGTCGTTGGGCGTTGACTCATACGCTGGAAAATTCTCTGTTAAAATAAACACATCCGCCGAAACAACATAGACTGTGAGTCGATTGTTTCGGCGGCTTTTGTTGCCGGCAGCGGCGGCCGGGAATCAGCTCTTTTTTTCCGCTTTCGGGAACCGGCTGATGACTGCGGCAGGGTTCGGCAATGTGATCTTTTCGCCGTCCGCGAGTTTTCCCGGTTCTTTCAACTGGACCTTTTCACTGTTCTGATAAATATACAGCGGCGTCCCTTCTTCGGCGGACCGGATATCAACCATGGCCAATCCCATGATCCAGCCGTCCTTATCCATCGCACAACTGGTAACACGCCCGATTACTTTCCCCCGGATGTCCATCGCGGGGTCACCATGGTGTGCCAGCCGGACGGTTTTATCCGTAAAGCGGAAGCGGACCAGGATCCGCTTTTGGTTTTCCGCCTGCGTCCGGTAGGCTTCCCGTCCGATAAACCAGGGCTTATAGGTTTTTACAAAGCCGCTCAACCCGGCTTCGCTGATCGTGTAGTTTTCCGGACCTGCCAGTTCGTGACCGTAAAGCGGCAAACCGGCCTCGATCCGCAGCGAATCCCGCGCACCCAGACCGCAGGGCTTCAACCCCAGCGGTTTTCCGATTTCCATCAGCTGGTTCCAGAGGTCGGCCAATTTATCCGGATGAACGAAGAGTTCATAAGAAATCCGTTCGCCGGTGTAGCCTGTCCGGGCCACAATCAGATCATAACCGCCTAACTGGACAGAGCGGACCTGTCCCTTTTTTATTCCGGTCAGATTTTCGCTTTCTTCG
>CALAEB010000180.1 GCA_937890875.1 uncultured Anaerolineaceae bacterium
ACCGGCTGGCCGGCATTGTACCGGTCAACCTGTTCGGCTTGTGCGCGGACATCCCGGCCATCAACGCCATCGCCGCCCGCTATGGGCTGAAGGTGATCGAGGACAGCGCCTGCGCCTTCGGGGCAAAAATTGGCGGCACGCACGAGGGCGGCTTCGGCAACCCGTCCGCTTTGAGCTTCCACCCGCGCAAATCGATCACCACCGGCGAAGGCGGAATGGTGCTCACGAATGATTCCGATTTTGCGGAGCATGTGCGCCGGCTGCGCAGCCACGCCGCTTCGCTGTCTGAAATCCAGCGCCACCAGGCCAAGGGTTACCTGCTGCCGGAATTCAACGAGATCGGTTTCAATTACCGCATGACCGACATTCAGGGCGCCATCGGTATCGCGCAGATGCGCAAGATCGATTTCATCACCCGCCGCCGGGCCGAACTGGCCGCGCGCTATGACCGGCTGCTGCCGGAAGCCGTTCCGTTTTTGGACATTCCATTCGTCCCGAAAGGCTATACGCACATCTATCAGACCTATGCCTGCATGGTTTCACTGGAAAAAACCGGCCGCGATTCAGTCGAGGAAGGAAACCGGTTCCGCAATGCGCTGATGGACCGGCTGGAGCAGAACGGCATCGCCACCCGCCAGGGCACGCATGCCACTCATACGCTCGGTTATTACCGCGAGAAATACGGTTACCGCAGCGAGGATCTGCCGGTTTCTTACGCCTGCGACCGGCTGAGCATCGCGCTCCCATTGTATGTCGAACTGAGCGAGACGGATCAGGATACGGTGATCGAAAACCTGGCGGCATTGGGCAAAGATCTTTTATAATTGAAATGAGTATCAGAAGTAAAAAGCTCGAAAAAGGGTAAAGTTGTTGTGTTTTTTTTGCGCTTCGCGCAAAAAAAACACAACAAAGCATGTCATTCCGAGCGGAGCGAACATGACATTCTGTGGTGTTATATTTTTGGGCAAAACCCAAAAATATAACACCACAGAACTCCTTTTTGAAGGGTATTTTCTACCTTTAACACCCAAATCATAACGGGAGCAAACACAATTCATGGCAGACATCAAAGGGAAAAATGTATTGATCACCGGCGGAGCCGGATTCATCGGCAGCCATCTGGCAGACACGCTGCTCATGAAGGGCGCCGGCAAGGTCATCATCGTCGATAATTTTTTCCTCGGGAAAGAGGAAAACCTGGCTGAGGCCCGCGCAACCTTCGATAATATTTTTGTCTATCGGGATGATGCCCGCGACCTGGGTACGATGAAAACAATTCTCCGCAAAGAGCAAATCGATATCGTTTTCAACCTGGCGACCATCGCGCTGAATTACTCTTTTTTTAACCCATACGGGGCCTACCGCGTTAACGTCGACATCGCCGAAACCCTGCTGCACCTGCTGCAGGATGGCGCTTATCAGACGCTGATCCACTCATCCTCCTCAGAAGCCTACGGCACCGCACAGTATTCCCCGATGGATGAGAACCATCCGATGAACCCGACCACCCCCTACGCGGCCGGAAAAGCGGCCGCGGACATGCTGATCCAGTCTTTTTACAACATTTTACAGCTGGATATCGCTATCATCCGGCCCTTCAACAATTACGGCCCGCGCCAGAACGACCAGGCGCTGGCGGCGATCATCCCATTGACCGCCCGCCGCATCCTGAACGGCGAAAAACCGGTACTGGAAGGCACCGGATTGCAAACGCGCGACTTCATTTATGTGGAGGATACCGCCCGCGCCTTTCTGATGGCTTATGAAAACGAGACTTCCCGCGGAAAAATCATCAACCTGGGCTCCGGCAAAGAGATTAGCATGAAAGCCGTGATCGAGGCCATCAGCGAATATTACGGCTACAAAGGTGAGATCGAAACCCGTCCCGGCCGTCCGGCTGACGTTCAGCGGCTTTGCGCCAGCGCCAACCTGGCGAAGGGCATTCTGGGGTTTGAACCGCAGGTTGATTTCAAAACCGGTCTGCGGCGGACGCTGGATTGGTACCAGGCAAAGTATCACAGCCGCTGATGAAACTCTGTGTATTCTCGGACGTCCACGGCAACCTGTGCTACTTTGAGACCGCGCTCGCGGCCTGGAAAGCGCAGGGATTTGAGCGTTTTTATTTTCTGGGGGATGCCGTGGGTTATTTCCCGGATGGAGAAGCGGTGATTCGGAGGCTGCGGGACCTGCAGGCGGTCTGCCTGCTCGGCAACCATGACGCCATGCTGCTCGGGACGCTCCCGCTGCCGGCGGAAAAAGACGAGGTCTACCAAATTGCGGAAGCCAGAGAACACTTGCGGCCGGAAACACTGGCCGCGCTGCGCACCTGGCCGAAAACCCTGGAAGAAAGCCTGGACGGACTGCGGATCCGTTTTGTGCACGGCACGCCGGCCGATCCGCTGACCGGGTACGGTTATGAGGACACGCCGCTGGCGGATTTGGATCAAATCGGGCTGGATTTTCTTTTCCTCGGGCAGACGCACCGCCCCTGGATCCGCAAAGCCGCGCATACGACGGTTGTCAACGTCGGCTCGGTCGGCCTGCCGCGCGATATTGGAAACCGGCCATCGTACGCGGTTTTGGATACGATCGAGAAAACGGTCTCCATCCACCGGCTGACGGCCGATCCGGCCCCGATTCTGAACGCACCCGGACGGATCCA
>CALAEB010000181.1 GCA_937890875.1 uncultured Anaerolineaceae bacterium
AGTATCAGACCGTTTTCTCGGAGATGCCTCTGTTATACGACGATATCTGGACCGCTGCCAAAGGGATGTATAAGCTGGAGGCTGTTGTGGCGGACGGCGGAGAACTGATCATTTATGCGCCGCATATCGACGAAATATCTTACACGCACGGCAAAGTGCTCGATCGCATCGGATATCACTGCCGGGATTATTTTGTCAAACAATGGGATCAATTCAAGCACGAACCCTGGGGTGTGCTGGCGCATTCTACACACCTCACCGGACTGGGAACTTTTGAAAACGGAATCGAGCATAAAAGAATCCGGGTTTCACTTGCCACCAAAATCCCCAAGGAACGTTGCCAGCGTGTGAACCTGGGATATATGGATCCGGATACAATCGCCCCGGACACCTATAAGAACCGTGAAAGCGAAGGGATTTTATTTGTCCCGCACGCCGGAGAAATATTGTACAAATTGAAGCAAAATTGAACCGCTTTTGTCAGCACCTGACACTTCCGGCGAAAGCGGTTGGAAACGGACAGTTACGTTTTAGTGGCTATACGAATTATAAGAGTTTATTTGGCAAAGTAAATTGATAGCTGAAAATATTGAAAATAAGGAGTCCTCATGTTGCCAGATTTTGGTGTGAAAGACAAAGTGATCGTTGTAACCGGTGGCGGTGGCGCAATTTGCGGCACAATGAGCCGTACATTCGGAGAAGCCGGCGCAAAAGTGGCCATTCTTGATCTGCGGTTGGAGTCCGCGCAAAGCATTGCGGATGAAATCAACCGGAAAGGCGGAACGGCGATCGGCCTTGAATGCAACGTTTTGGAGAAAGAAAGCATCGAGAAAGCCGCTGAAGCCGTTGTAAAAGAATGGGGCCGTGTCGATATCCTGATCAACGGCGCAGGCGGAAATAAACCGCAGGCCACCACCAACAAGGACATGTCTTTTTTTGACCTGCCGGCAGACGCGATCCAATGGGTTTTCAACCTTAATTGTCTCGGCGCCATGCTCCCCAGCCAGGTTTTCGGAAAGCTTATGGCTGAACACGGAGAAGGCTGCATTCTGAATATCTCCAGCATGAACGCGTTCCGCCCGCTGACCCGGATCCCGGCATACAGCGCCGCAAAGGCCGGCATCAACAATTTTACACAGTGGCTGGCTGTGGACATGGCGAAAAACGTATCGCCGAAAATCCGCGTTAATGCGATCGCTCCCGGATTCTTTATTGGGAATCAAAACCGCGATCTGTTGATTGACAAAGAAACCGGGGACTTAACACCGCGCGGAAAATCGATTATCGATCTGACTCCCATGAATCGTTTCGGCGAATTTGAAGAACTGATGGGTGTGACGCTGTTTCTGATTTCCCCGGCCTCACAGTTCATCACCGGAGTCGTTATCCCGGTCGACGGCGGATTTTCCTCCTTCTCCGGTGTGTAGATAAAAATTTATCCAATTCAAAAAATAAAGGGTATATAACTATGGGTGAAAGCTCAGCACAAGAAAAAAAACTGCAATCTTTACAACCTGAACACGATTTCTTTGTCGGAATCGATTCCGATGGCTGTGTGTTCGACGCAATGGAGATCAAACAGAAAGAATGCTTCTGCCCGAACACCATCCGGGTATGGAATTTACAGCCGGTTTCGAAATATGCCCGCGAAGCGGTTGAGTTTGTCAATCTGTATTCCAAATGGCGCGGAATCAACCGCTGGCCGGCACTGATCAAAGTATTTGAACTGCTGAAAAACAGACCGGAAGTGATCCGCCGGCATGCAGCAATTCCGGAAGGAAAGGATATCCAGGCTTTTATTGACAGCGGTCTCCCGACCAGTGACGCCGGATTGAAAACATATCTGGAGACACACAGCAGTCCGGAATTGGATCAGGCCTGGGAATGGACGACATCGGTGAATGAAACCGTGAAAAGAATCGTCCATGGATTGATGCCGTTTCCCTATGCGAAGGAAAGCATGGAAGCGCTCCAGGATTCGGCGGACGTCTTCTGTGTATCCGCAACCCCGGCCGAAGCGCTGGAGAGAGAATGGAAAGCGGGTGGAATCGATCATCTGGTCCGCATGATTTGCGGCCAGGAAATCGGAAAGAAAGATCAGATCCTCAGAGACGGATCCGCAGGGAAGTATAAACCGGACCATGTATTGATGATGGGGGATGCTCCCGGTGATCTGAAAGCGGCGCGCGCTGTCAACGCACTGTTTTATCCGATCAACCCCGGGCACGAAGAAGAATCCTGGGAGAAATTTTATAAAGAAGGATACAAAAAATTCCTGGACGGAACTTTTGCCGGGGCCTATGAAAAGCAACTGATTGACGATTTTGAGAAACTGCTGCCGGAAATTCCACCCTGGGAAAAAACCGGAAAATAAAACGGACTCCACGGCAATCATAAGAAAAATCATATTCCGGAACGAATCGGTTTCGTTTCAATCCGGAGTTTCATCAGTCAAACATTATGCAGAAGTTGGAAAGAATTTGAGGGAAAAGCAATGGCACAAGCAAAAATCGGATTAATTGGTCTCGGCGTGATGGGAGCCAATCTCTCGCTGAATATTGAGCGGAATGGATTCCCGATCGCTGTCTACAACCGCACAACCGACAAGATGAAAGCGTTTGTGGAAGGTCCGGCTGCCGGAAAAAACGTTTATGGAGCGGAGAAGATTGAAGATTTTATTCAAATGCTTGAAAAACCCCGCCGCATTATTTTAATGGTTCAGGCCGGGGAGGCAGTTGACAGCACAATCGAACAGATCAAGCCTTTTCTGGAAAAAGGCGATATCGTGATTGACGCCGGAAACTCGCTGTTCCTGGACACGGAACGCCGCAGTGACTATTTAGCGAAAGAGGGATTGAACTTCTTTGGCATGGGCGTCAGCGGCGGAGAAGAAGGCGCGCTTTGGGGCCCGAGCATAATACCCGGCGGGCAAAAGGAATCCTGGGAAGCATTGCGCCCAATTCTGAAAGCAATCGCGGCAAAATATACCGATGGGGAACCCTGTGTGGAATATATCGGCCCGCGCGGCAGCGGCCATTATGTAAAAATGGTCCACAACGGGATCGAATACGGCGATATGCAGCTGATTGCCGAAATATATGACCTGCTGCACCGCGGGCTGGGACTGGAACAGAAAGAATTGCACCAGATCTTTGAGAAATGGAATCAAGGGGTTTTAAAATCTTATCTGATCGAAATTACGGAAAAAATCCTGACGAAATATGATCCGGAAACCGGCAACCCGCGGGTCGACATAATTCTGGATGAAGCAAAGCAAAAGGGAACCGGAAAATGGACCGCTCAGAACGCACTGGACATCGGCGCGCCGACACCGACATTAAACAGCGGCGTAGAAGGACGGATCCTCTCAGCACTGAAGACCGAACGGGTCGCCGCCAGTAAAATACTGTCCGG
>CALAEB010000182.1 GCA_937890875.1 uncultured Anaerolineaceae bacterium
CATCGAAAATCAACCAGGACTTATTCCCGCTGTAATTTTATCTATTATTGCGGTTCTATCCTGGAAACGCTCGAACCGGAAGAAACAAAAACGCTGATCTGGGATCACTACATGGAAGCGCTGGAAGGCCAGCGGGTTATCTTCGGTAAAATTGACTGGGCGAGGATCCGGACCAACAACCTCCCGTTGAGTCAGTTGAAGCCGGAAATTCAGGAATTAATTCGTGAAGAAATCGGCGAAGCGGCTTATGATGGCGTAAAAGACCTGGTTCCGCAGGATATTCCGGAAGTAACGGCGGAAAAAGTCCGTCTTGTACTGGGCAAGCGGATCCAAAACGAAGTGGACCGGCAAGTCCTTTTGCGCAGTATTACCAGCCAATGGGTCGATTATCTGACACAGATCGAGGGGCTGCGCGTTTCGATCAGCATGGAGAGTTATGCCCAGCGGAATCCGCTGGTGGTTTATAAGACAAAAGCCGCCGAGCTGTTTACGCAGCTGCTCTCCGATATCCGGCAGAATGTCGTTGAACGGATGTTTATCGCGCTCCCGCAGTTATCGCTCTTATCCGCTGCCGAACGGACCGCTGTTCCGGCGGAGGAGAAGCAGGAGGCGGACCAGCCCGAAACTCCCGTGGAGGTTGCCCCTTCGCCGGCGGAAAAAAGCACCGAGGGTTCGAGACCGGTCAGAAAGAAGAAAAAGAAGCGATAACGGATGGAAAACTGGGATCTCATTGGACATGAATGGGCGGTACAGCTGCTGCAAAACCATATCCGGAATCAGGAGGCCCGGCACGCGTACCTGATTACCGGTCCGTCCGGCGTCGGGCGCCGCACACTGGGGCTGCGGTTTATCCAGGCGCTGAACTGCATGAATCCTCCGGCGCCAGGTGCGTTCTGCGGGGAATGCCGGGTGTGCAAGTTGGTTGCGCGCATGCAGCATCCGGACCTGCTGGTCGGACAAGCGGACAGCCTGGGCGGAATCCTGAAAATCGACACTGTGCGGGAGATTCAGCATGGGCTGAGTTTTCAGCCCTATGAGGCCCGCTGGCGGATCGCTTTGCTGCTGCGTTTTGAAGAAGCCAACCAGAATGCTGAAAATGCGTTGTTAAAAACATTGGAGGAACCGCCGGAAAAGGCAAAAATCATTCTGACGGCCAGTGATGAGAATTCGCTGCTGCCGACGGTCCTGTCCCGCTGTGAATGCATCCGGCTGCGACCGCAATCAGCGGCGGACCTGAAAAAAGTGCTGGCTGAACAGCGGCAGGTTCCGGATGCGGAAGCGGAACGGATTGCCCATTTGTCCTGCGGCAGTGTCGGATATGCTTTCAGCTTGTTGGAATCTCCGGAAAAGACCGAAAAGATCCTTTCCGTTGCGCGGGAAGGGATCGAAATATTCAGTCAGAATACCCGTTTGCGCTTCCGCTTTGCGGAAGGGTATCGGGATGTCAAAAAGCGCGGCGAGGTTCGTTCCATCCTGCAAATCTGGCAGTCTTTGTTCCGGGATCTGCTGCTGCTTTCAGTCGATGAGCGTGCACTCTCACGCACTTTTACGGATTACAGTTTGGAGCTGAACGCCATCGTCAGAAAAGGCAGCCCGGATGTGTTCCGGAAAATGGCCACACGGATCAATCGGGCGATGGATTATGTGGACGCCAATGTAAATCTGCAGTTGCTGCTCGAAACGCTGTTTCTGGATTGGC
>CALAEB010000183.1 GCA_937890875.1 uncultured Anaerolineaceae bacterium
GCTGGCTTTTCTGGCTTCGGATCCAGAAGCGGCCAGCCTGCGCATTGCGGCCGGCTGGGAATTGCCTGCCATCACCGACCAGACCGTTCTGGACGCATACCTCGAAGCCGGAAAACCGGATAACCGGGAAGCGGTTTTCGAATCATTGAACTATTTGGTTTTACCGCCGGTGATCGAACAGAACGCGCTGATGTCCGATATCATTAACAAACACCTGGAATCGGCTGCGACCGGCAAAGTGACTGTTGAAGACGCGTTGGCCGCGATGCAGGCCGAATTGGAAGCAAATATACCGCTGAACTAGTTCGATGGTATCTGCGCTGAGGCGGTCCGAAGATAGGCCGCCTCAGCAATTAAAAAAACGTTTTGCTATCGAACTGTGTGCGGATGAAGGAATCGGAGAGAAAGATGCAACAAAAAAAGCCTGGAGTGACGAGGCCACTTTCTACATCTGGAATGACGCGGCATATACACCCCAACCCGGCAGCGGCGCTTTCCGCAGCGAGGATTTTCAATTCGGGAAAGCGTGGCCGGATCCGCAGGATATGATCGACCGGCTTCATGAGAAAGGGATCAGACTGGTCCTGTGGCAGATTCCGGCGTTAAAAGAGTTGGAAGCGGGACGCTCCGTCCCGCAGCATGCGGCGGATATCGAATTTGCACTCGAAAATGGGCTGGTGGCGATCAACGATGACGAAGCGCGAATGCCGTACCGGATCCCCCTCCAATGGTTTATCGGTTCGTACCTGCCGGATTTCACCAACCCGGCTTTGGCGGACTGGTGGATGGCGAAGCGGCAGTATTTGCTGGAGATGGGCGTGGATGGCTTCAAAACCGATGGCGGCGAATTTGTGCATGACCTTTCGATCCGTTTTGCGGACGGCAGCAGCGGCGAATCCATGCGGAACCGGTATGCTGCCGCCTATGAAAAAAGTTATCATGCTTTGGCAGGTAAAGAACGGGTTCTGTTCAGCCGGGCTGGCTATACCGGCGCACAAACGGCTTCCCTGCATTGGGCCGGCGATCAACTGTCCACATTCAGCGAAATGCGGGCGGTGCTGACGGCGGGCCTGTCGCTGGGGCTTTCAGGCGTTCCCTTCTGGGGTTTTGACATCGGCGGCTTTGCCGGACCGATTCCCAGTGCAGAACTCTATTTACGCGCCACCGCGCTGGCGGTTTTTTCGCCGATCATGCAGTGGCACAGCGAGATGGTGGAAGGACAGTACGGCGCGGGTTCGGATGGCGACGCAAACAATGACCGAAGTCCCTGGAATATCGCCCGGCGGAACAATGATTCGTCCGTCTGTGAAATAAGCGTCTTTTTCGCAAATTTGCGCATGAATCTGCTGCCCGAGATCATAAATCAGGCCCGGATCGCGCAGCGGGACCATCTTCCGATGATGCGGCATTTGGTTTTGGACTATCCGGGTAATCCGGAGGCGATGCACTGTGACGATCAATTCTTGCTGGGTGAGCTGCTGGTCGCGCCGGTCATTACGGAAGGTGCGAATGGGAGAACAGTTTACCTGCCGGAAGGCGATTGGGTCGATTTCTGGAGCGGTAAACCCTATCCGGGGAAAAGCAGGATACAAGTCACGGCTGGATTGGATCGGATCCCGGTTTTTCTCCGTCATGGCGGTGCGGTCCTTCTGAATCTGGCCGAAGATCAGACGTTGGGCAGCCCCGTCGGCAATCAGGTGGGAGACTATCCGCAACTGATCCTCCTGACCGGCGGAGCGCGGGCTTCGTACGTTTATGAAGATAAAAACGGCCGGTCACTTCGCCTGACAGATGGGAAGCTGACTTCGGATCTATCGTCCAGATTGACTGTCAGAAATCTTGAAGGCATGAAAATGCTATAATTTTAATTTGGGAGTCAAAAGTGGAATTTCATGGAACAAAGGTGTTCTAAATTTTGCCGTGCAACGCACGACAAAATTTAGAACACAAAGAATGTCATCTCGACTCCCGTAAAGGATGCGGATGCATCCTGTCGGGGCGGAGAGATCTTCAAAATCAATGAGGGGTCTGATATTCTCCAGAGGAGGGTTGTGTGAAAAAAATATTCAAAAACATTCTTTTGGAAAAAACCAGACCTGCGATGCTGATTGAACATTTATGAAAAGGATGAATCCACGTTTGAACCCCGTTTCATCTTTTCGAAGGCACAAAATAGTGACGAAGGAACCGGAATGAAGCGGATAACGATCAAAGAAGTTGCCAATCTGACGGGGCTGTCGATTGCGACGGTTTCTTATGTCCTGAACGGCAAAGGGAATATTTCTGAAGATACGCAAAAGCTCGTCCATGAGGCTGTATCTCAATTGGGGTACGTGCCGAATTATTCCGCCCGCAGTCTGGTCAATCGCAAAAGCAACCTGATCGGCGTGGTGATCCCGCAGGCGCAGCCGGGCAGCACGCTGATGTTCGAGAACCCTTTTTACAGCGAAATTCTGTCGAGCATTGAATACACCGCCCGTAAAAACGGTTATCACATCATGATCTCCGGCACCAATGCCGATGAGAAATATCTCCAATTGGCTCAGCAGCGTAATTTGAACGGTATCATCATTATTGGCATGTATAACAGCGACTCGTATGCGGGACTGGAAAAAATCAACATTCCGCTGGTGCTGGTCGATAGTTATGTGGATAACCATCATTTTCATACCATCAAAATTAATGACCGATACGGCGGTTATATCGCCACGCGTTATCTGATCGAGCGCGGGCATCGCAAAATCGCATTTCTTTCCGGCGCGCTGCATGAAAGCAGTGTCAACATGCAGCGTCTGGAGGGGTATTATGACGCATTGCGGGAATATAATATTCCGGGTGACGAGCGCCGCATACTGACTGGGCAGATCAATTTTGATTCCGGAATGCGGCTGGCTGAACGAATGGTTGACACGCTGGACGTCAGCGCTGTCTTCTGCACGGCCGACATTCTGGCGATCGGCGTGATCAAGCGGCTGAATTCGGAGAAACGCGTCGTTCCGGAGCGCATCTCCGTGATCGGCTTCGACAACCTGAACATTGCCCATTATTGCATCCCCGGACTGACAACGGTCGGGCAGGATGTGTATAAAAAAGGGGAGGCGGCTGTGAATGCCGTGCTGAACCATATTAATCATCCGGAGAACGCGAAGGAGGAAATTTCGCTTCCGGTATCGATCATTGAACGGGAATCGGTGAGGACAATCGCATGACGAACGCCTGGTGGAAAGAATGCGTTTTTTACCAAATTTATCCGCGCAGTTTCATGGACAGCAACGGCGACGGGATCGGGGATTTAAACGGCATTATCGCGAAGCTTGATTATCTGAAATGGCTGGGGATCGGTGCGATCTGGTTGAACCCGGTCTATGATTCGCCCAATGATGACATGGGGTATGACATTCGGGATTATGAAAAAATCATGACGGAGTTCGGCACGATGGCGGATTTCGATCGGCTGCTTTCCGAGGCGCATCAACGCGGCATGCGGCTGATCATGGATCTGGTGGTCAATCACTCCTCCGATGAGCATGCCTGGTTTGTCGAATCCAGAAAAGAGAAGGACAATCCGTACCGCGATTACTACATCTGGCGGCCGGGAAAGAACGGCAAGGAACCGAATAACTGGGCCTCTTTTTTTACGCCTTCGGCCTGGAAACATGACCCCGCCAGCAATGAATGGTACCTGCATTTGTTTTCCGAAAAACAACCGGACCTCAATTGGGAAAATCCTCAGGTGCGGGAAGCGGTTTTCGCGATGATCAACCGCTGGTTTGATCGCGGCATCGACGGGTTCCGCATGGATGTGATCAACGTGATCGGCAAAAAACCGGGCCTGCCGGATGGCGGCAAAACACCCGGCATGACCGGGTATGTGATGGCGGACGAGCAGTTCGCCAACCAGCCCCAAACGCATGAATATCTCAGAGAGATGCGCAAGCGCTGTTTTGCCGGGCGGGACGTGATGTGCGTCGGCGAAACGCCTTTCGTCACGCGCGAGATCGCGCCGGATTACCTCGTGCCGGAGGGC
This sequence comes from uncultured Anaerolineaceae bacterium, assembly GCA_937890875.1. Lineage (GTDB taxonomy): Bacteria > Chloroflexota > Anaerolineae > Anaerolineales > Anaerolineaceae > Flexilinea. Next base: position 4,028 of record CALAEB010000183.1, read on the forward strand.
ACGGAGCTGGACATGCTTTTTCAGTTCGAGCTGATGGATATCGACAGCGGCCCCGGCGGCAAGTGGGATATCGTTCCCTGGAGCCCCGGCAAACTGAAGTCGATCCTGTTCGGCTGGCAGGAGGCCTTGAAGGATAGCTGGAACAGCCTGTTCTGGGCGAATCATGACCAGCCACGGCCGGTCTCCCGTTTTGGCTGTGATGACAACGAGGAGCTGCGGGTGCGCTCGGCGAAGATGCTGGCGACGCTGATGCTTCTGCTGCGGGGGACGCCGTTCATCTACCAGGGCGAGGAAATTGGGATGACGAACGTGCCTTTCTCGGATCCCGCTGAGCTGCGGGATATCGAGAGCCTCCGTTTTTACGAGATCGCGGCTGCCCGCGGGGAAGGCGCGCAGACCTGGCAGCGTATTCTCGCCAAAGGCCGGGATAACGCGCGCACGCCGATGCAGTGGGATGATTCCGCCTACGCCGGGTTCAGCACAGGCGAGCCCTGGATCCGCATGAATCCGAATTACCCCGTGATCAATGTGCGGGCGGCGCAGACCGACCCGAATTCGGTGCTTCATTATTATCGTGATCTGATCGCGCTGCGGAACAGTCACCCGAGCCTGATTTATGGCGAAACCCAAGCGGTCTTCCCGGAGCATCCGCAGGTGGCAGGTTATCTGCGCCGGCTGGATGACGCGGCGTGGCTGGTTTTGGTGAATTTGAGCGGTGAATGGGCCGAGCTCGTTCTGCCGGAGGCGTTCGCGGGTGGGCAGGTGGTGCTCTCGAATGTGACGACGCCGCCGTCAAACGATGGTCTGCTGCTATATGAGGCGCGGGTGATCAAACTCGGTTGAGACACACCAGGAGGATGAATTATGCTCGGCGCAATCATTGGCGACATCGCGGGATCACGGTTTGAGTTTAACAACCATCGCAGCAAAGAATTTGATCTCTTCCATCGGGACTGCTTCGTCACGGATGACAGCGTCATGACGCTGGCGATCGCCAAAGCGATTATGGAATGCGGCGGGCAGGTCGGCTCGGTCGATGAAGCGCGGCTCGGACCCGCCGCGGTGAAAACCATGCAGGAGATTGGGCGGAAATATCCCTTCTGCGGTTTTGGCAGCCGTTTCTACCAATGGATTTTCAGTGACGACCCTCAACCGTGTGACAGCTTCGGCAACGGCGCAGCCATGCGGGTGTCCCCCTGCGCGTTCATCGCCCAAAGCGAAGACCAGGCCATTCGGCTCTCCCGAATTGTGACCGCGGTCACGCATAATCATTCGGAGGGGCTGAAAGGCGCCGAAGCGGTGACGGTGGCCATTTACATGGCGAAGACGGGCGCGACCAAAGAGGAAATGCGTGAGCGCATCGAATGGGACTACTACCCGCTCGACTTCACGCTCGATGAGATTCGGCACAGTTATGAATTCAATGAAAGCTGCCAGGAAACCGTGCCCCAGGCGATTGAGGCGTTCCTCGAATCGGATTGTTTCGAGGATGCGATTCGCAACGCTATCAGCATCGGCGGGGACAGTGACACGCTGGCTGCCATCACGGGCAGTATTGCAGAGGCTTACTGGCGTCCAACGACTGGTTGAAAAGGCCGCGCTGCGCTTCCTGGACGCCGATCAGCGCGCGATCTACATGGAATGGAAAAAGACCCTCCAGATGACCTATCAGCCGGAGAAGCTGCGGCAGCTGACGAAGTACATCGGTAAGCTGTCCGACGAAGGGACGATTTTGGATTTTAACGACGAGTTCAATGTCTTTTCTTCTGTTTATCCGGAATACGAACTGGATAAATATGCTGAAATTCTGGCCGCGAACGGGATCGCCTGGACGGAAGCGTCAATGCGAAAAGCCGACGTCAGCAGTCTTTCCGAAAGAGCGGCGCTGGCATTGCTGATGGGTCTGTTCCGCGCCAATTTTTTCAGTGATGGGGTGCTGGATCAATGGTGTCGTGACGGCGTCGTGGACGCTTGGCTGGAGCGGCTGAAAGCGCTTGATGCGGCGCGTGAACGCGAGCCGGAGATGGCGGATGTGGTTGCGCTGAAAATGATTCTGCGATACGGCGACCGTGAGGAAACGCTGGAAATCACAACCTCGGAGCTGTTTATCAGTGAGCAATTGGATGCATCCAGCAGTGTAACGCACCACTATACCTTCGGCAAAGGGCTGATGTCGGAGATCAGTGAGCAGATTCTGGAAGAGGTGCGGACGGCGCTGCTGGTGGACGGCTGGGGCGGGCCTGGCGTGAAGCCGAATGGCGCCAGTTATGCCTACACGCTCGCGGCGCTTTGCGCGGACGGCACAACGATTGAACGGTCGGGGGACTATGACCGCGTCAATATGCCCGAGGAAGCATGGAAGAATGTAATCGCGGTCATTCGGCCTTTCTGGGGCTGTTTGGGTTCGGGGATATCGTCGCCCTGGGCGGTTTTATGAGCGCCATGAAGCCGGGGGAGGTGAAATACTGCGGTGTGACGTTTTCCGAGGATGGCAAGCAATATCATTATCGCACGACGGATCTGCGGATTGACGTGGGCGACGTGGTGATCGTTCCGGTCGGGGAGAATAATTACGAGCGGGAAGGGGCGGTGAAGACGGTGGAGTTTTGCCGCTGGGACGACACGCCCTACCCGCTGGAGAAGACAAAGCAGATTCTGCGCCGGGCAGGCGATCCGGTCGAGAAGCCGCTGCGGATTGAGGCTGCCGACGAGGGCGTGGAGGTGGATGATGAGGAAGGAGGACTTTATTCCGGTTCCGATGCAGCCGAGGAATGAGCGGTTCTGAATGCGTCACGGCTGGTTCAATGCCGCAAAATCTTCTCCATCGCTTTGCCCTTCGCCAGTTCATCCACCAGCTTGTCCAGCCAGCGGACTTTCTGCACCAGCGGGTCGGCGATTTCCTCCACACGGACGCCGCAGATAACGCCTGTGATTTGCGCGGCGTTCGGATTCATGTGCGGCGCTTCAGCGAAGAAGGTCTCGAAGTCGGCATCACGCTCAATTTGCGCCTGCAGTCCCGCGTCATCATAGCCCGTCAGCCAACCGATGACCGCGTGGACCTCCTCAACGGTGCGCCCTTTCCGCTCCACTTTTTGGATGTACAGCGAATAGACTTTGGAAAACGCCATTTTATAAATACGCTCGTTGTTCATTTTGCTTCCTCTCTGTTGGGCGCTTCTTCGGCGATGATGTTCCAGTTTATCCCTAATTTGTCCGTCACAGCGGCATGGAAGACGCTGTAGAAGGTTGTGGTAGGCGGGAGGGTGACTTTGCCGTCAACGCAGAGTGCGTCAAAGATTGCTACCGCTTTTTCACGGCTCGGTACAGTGGCGGAGAGTCTGATGTTGTTGCCGATGGGTACGGGAATGGCTTCGTCGGCAAACCAGACGTTTGTTCCGCAGATACCCATTTCGGCGTGCATAACCCAGTCCCGCAGCAGTTCTGGTGGGGTCTTTGAACCCTCTGGCATGTAATCTCCATAAGGCAGCACCCGCGGTTCGTCACAATGGAAGACTGCACGGTAGAATTCGAGCGCGTCTTTGCACGCTCCGTTAAATACGAGATAGGGGGTAATCATGATCGGGTCCTTTCCTGCTGCTTTTTCGGGTTCGCATAGTCGCCAACCGCGAGTGCAATGTCCAAATTATAGCGATAAGTGTCATGACGAACAACAGAACGAAGAATTCCATCGGGGATATCTCTTTCTGCCGGCAGTTGTTCGGAATTTCCGAACAACTGAATTTTCATCCAACTCACCGCTGGAAAAAATCGCCGTCAAATGCTCTGAGATATTGCTTTACGTAGTTTCTTAAAGTAAACACAGCAATCCTTGTGTAAGTCAGACATTGTCGTTCGCAAGCAAAACGTTTACGCTGTAAGCTGGGATTTATCGTTTCCGGCTGCAAATCCGCACCCCGTTGATTTTTCATGATGGGAATGTTGGTCCCGGGTCAGTCCCAGTTTTTCTATTTAAGCCCTGACGTACTTCAGTAATTCGAAATATAAGAAGTCAGAAAGACCCTTCACTACGTTCACTCCGCTCACTTCGTTCGGAGTGACCATTTTCATTAAGTATAATGTTTTGTCATTCTCAGGACAATTTCTCCCGAATGGACGCCATCAGCTCGCTGACGTTTTCAAAATTCAGCACTTCATTCTGCGAAAACTCAATTCCAAAATGCAGCTCAATCGCTGAGATCAGGTTGATATACGTGAAGGAATCCCAGCCGTCTACATCATCGGCTGTTGTCGCTTCCGTCACATGGATAGCCGAATCATTAAATACTTCCTGAAACACCTCATCCAACGCTGATTCGATATTCATCCTATTCTTCCTCCATCGTTGAAATGTCACCCAGCGGCTCGCCTGAGACCGAGCAGCGCAGGACCCGCCGCATGATTTTTCCGCTCCTGGTTTTCGGGATGCGATCCACCGCAATCAAATCCCGCGGACAGGCAATCGACGAAACCCGATTCGTTACATGCAATTTTATTCTCAATTCCAACTTTTTATCAAGAACCAAACCCGGTAAACACTTCACAAAAGCGACCACCTTCTCAAACAGAATCGGATCCGGCAGCGCGGTTACACCCACATCCGCAATTTCATCCATCTCAAGCAGCGCCGACTCCACTTCAAACGGGCTGACCAAATGACCGGCTGTGTTGATCACATCATCATTCCTTCCGATGAACCAGAAATAGCCGTCCTCATCCTTAAATGCCTGATCTCCCGAATAATAATAGCCGTTTTTAAACTTTTCCTGATAAAGCGCTTCGTGCCGGATATAGGCCGTGAACATGGAAGCCCAGGGCGTCCGGATGCAAAGGAAGCCCTTCTCCATCGGTTTGGCCGGAACCCCCTCCGAAGTCAGAATTTCCGCCTGGATCTCGGTCAGCGGTTTCCCCATCGACCCGGGACGCACCGGCACACCCGGTTTGTTCGCAATCATCATGCTGCCCGTTTCGGTCTGAAACCAGGTGTCATAGATCTGTTTCCGGAGAACGCCGCTGCCCCATTCGATGATCACAGGATTCAATGGTTCCCCGATGGAATAAATCCGTTTCAGCGCGGAAAGATCAAATTGTCTGAAAAAAGCCTCCGTATTCTGCATCAGCATGCGGAATGCGGTGGGCGCTGAATACCAGAGCGTAACTTTCTGTTCCTCCAGAATTTTCATCCAGTTTTTTGCGCTGTAACCTCCGGCAAATTGAATCTGGGTCACGCCGTTCAGCCAGGGCGCCAGGATGCCATAGGTTGTACCGGTGATCCAGCCCGGGTCCGCCGTGCACCAATAGACGTCATCCGTGGCAGGCTGAATCACCTCCCGAAAACTGTTGCGCTGATTCTGCGCGCTGCCGTGGACATGCTGGACCGCCTTTGGCTTCCCGGTCGATCCGGACGTGAAGTGGAAAAGGGAAGGCGTTTCTTCATGCGTGGGCGGAACATTCAGTTCCACGGACGCCTCAGACAGCAAAAACCGGATGCCGCGTGTGTGATCCGTCATCTCGTCGCCGTCAATCACGATGGCGCGGACCGGATGATCCGGATCCGTGAAGAGGGAGGCATATTTTCTTGCCGCGCTCACGGTCGTGATCAGGGTTTTTGTCCCGGTCTCAACCAGCCGGTTCCGGATGGTGGCCGCGCCTGCGTTGGAAAAAACGATGCCGCAATTGACCTGCAACTTGAGCAGACCGAGAAAAAGAAAATACAGGTCCGGGGAATTGGGGATCAGGATCAGCGCCTTTTCGCCCGCTTTCAGCCCGATTTTCTGAAAAGCATTGGCGTAACGATTGCTTTCCCGCTTCAGATCAAAAAAGGTGTATCGGGAAACTTGGAAGGCGGATGAAATGAAGATCAGCGCTGTTTTTTCCCCATTGCCGAGCTGAATTTGTTCATCTGAACAGCGCGCGCCGAGATTACCGCTTGTTTTTATCAGTTTGTGATTGGATTCCATGGTCTCCATCAGATCAAATATCGAATTTATAGTGCGTCATCGCTGTCTGATAAATGATCCAGATTCCGCTCTGTCCGCTCAAAGATGACAATATCGGGCTGAACCAGATCGATCAATTCGGGCAGAATCACCGGTGACCATGCGAAAACAGTTCTGGAAAAATGCTCCGCGAGAAGGGAGCGGATTTGCCACATCCCGAAAAAGGAATCTCCGAAAATGAGCGCTGTTTTCTTTTCTTCCGGATTCGAATACAGCGACACATCCGGCAATTGATTTTCTTCCCGGATCGCCGACAATTTCGAATAGGTCGCACCGGACAGAATTTCTCTCGCGTTCGGATCAAAAATGATGGTCTGCTTGAAATCTTCCGGCGGAAGCAGCTTTTCATCGCCCATCAAGGTTGACATGTCTCCCAAATGGGTGGCATCTCTGGTTTTAATTTCAATCGGGGCGGAATCGAGATAGCCTAACCGATTCAATTCCTTGATCAGAGACCGATACCCCTGATAGGCGCCCGCATCGTTCCAATGGGTGTCTGTTTTATAGAAAACCTGTGCATTTTCTTTCGCAGACAAAAGCGCCGGTTTCAGGTTGATGACCGGAACCGTCGTACTCATCCGCAGCATTTCCGATACGATGTCAATCCCAGTCTCTCTGGCAT
>CALAEB010000184.1 GCA_937890875.1 uncultured Anaerolineaceae bacterium
AAAACGGATGACAAATACACGGCAAAAATATTAAAAATGTATTAATTTTGCCAAACTGCAGGGAAAATACCGGATAATAGAAGAAAACTCATCCCACCGGGGTGAAAACATTGCACCATTGCGAATTGAAAGGAGCAATCGATGCCAAAACGATTCACTGCATTGTTTTTAATGATGACACTATTAATTCTCGCCGGCGCAGGATGTGCCACCCAGCAGCAGACGGCAACTCCGGCCGCTTCCACAGAAATTGCGACAGATTCCGCCGCGGAGCAAACCGGTGACAGCGCTGTCGCAGCAGACACAACAACCGCACCCACCGAAATTGTCATGCTTGAGCTCACGCTTGAAGAGCTTGCCGAATATAACGGGAAAGACGGCAAACCTGCTTATGTCGCGGTCGAAGGTGTGATTTACGACGTTACGGACAACCCAAAATGGACAAATGGTACTCATAACGGGAACTCCGCCGGTCAGGATCTGACCGAAGCGCTCACGAAACGTTCGCCGCACGGCACTTCAGTGCTTTCAAAGGTGCCAGTGGTCGGGAAAATTGTAGAATAAGAGCGCTGGAGGGGAGGATCGATGTATAAAATTCTGGGACTGATCAGCGCCACTTTGCTGGTCGTGATCACTTCACCTTATTGGGTTCGGCGGCTGAATCAATGGATTTTCCATATCAAAGGGAAAGGGTTCACCGATTTTGTCAAAACATTGCGCAAAATACATAAACCGCTGGGCATCGCGCTGGTACTGATCGCGCTGTACCATGGATACCTTGCGTTGGGAACGCTGCGGCTGCACACAGGCAGCATTGCCTGGGGCTTGGTTCTGGTCACCGCGATCCTGGGTGCCCTGTTTTATAAAAAGAAAAAAGCCGTCTACTTTACCTGGCATAAACGGATGGCGCTGATCACGGTCCTGTTTGTGCTGCTTCACCTTTTTGTTCCGAATGCCGTGTACTACCTCTTCGGATAAGTGATACGGAACAGGCGTGAACAACCCAAACAGCGGGGACATTTGTACCACAAGCTTGCCCGCAAGAAACATTTATCCTGAATACGATCTTACAATAGAACGCCGGATTCGCCGTCAACCTGATCCGGCGTTTTATTCTTACTACAGGCCAGGAACGGCAGTTCGAAACGCCGGTTTCTCTCATCGTTCCGTTTTTCTGTTGATATTTCGGGTTACCACTCCGCGTTGTGCCATCTTTAATGATCGGTAATTTGAATTATCGAATGGGACTTTGCGTTTAATTTCGTTCTGCACAAAACCCGCAAACAAAACAGCCGAAACTATCCGTTTTATTGGCGGGGTCTTCCCAAATTTCAAATTTCCGCTTAATTGATAGGTCCGGGAAATATGAATAATGGCGAAGCCAGCATATTTCTCCCAGAATTTTCTTCAATAGCATCATAGCATGATTATATTGACGTCATCTTTCGATATATTCCTGCTTTCCCCTTTTTTGCCGTCAATCAGCGACTGCAATTCTTTATATGCAACCTGGGCAATTGTTTCTTCCGGCTGGATGGCAAATATCAATCGATATTGAACTTGCTTGATTATAAAATTGCGCCCCAAAAAATCCTCGAACCCGGCAATACTTTTTATTTTCAATGAATACTTCGCGACTGCGTAAATAACCCCGTAGATAAAGTGATTCGTAGTAAGAAAAAAAGAATCATACGCTTTTGTCTGTTCGGCTTTTCTCCGGACCGCTTCATACGCCTGTTCTTCCTGATAGATTCCAAAGATGACATCATCGTCCGAAATGTGTATATTTTGCTCATGAAAGAAATCCCGC
>CALAEB010000185.1 GCA_937890875.1 uncultured Anaerolineaceae bacterium
TGCCGCACGGTGATACATCGGATCGATAAAATCCGGCCCGACTTTGTAGCTCTGGACGCGCATTGTTTCAGCGTAAACCGCCATCAGCCCGGTGGCGATCATGCTCTTTCCGGATCCGCTGGCGGGCGCGGCGATGAGGAATCCCGGTTTATTCAACTTTTCTTAATCTCCAATCGTCAGGCTCAGGATGAAAACCGGATTCTGCGGCACTAACCGCAGCCCATTTTCAATTTTTGCGGTGTATTTGAAATCAGCCTGAACGATTTCCGGGTTAAATCCATATGCCCGCAAAAAGTTCACGGCTATCAGCAAATTATCGAGAATTGCGAAGGTCATCACTAAATTCCACGGCTTTTTCAGCCGCGCCAGCAAAAAATCGAGAATCTCCGTCAGGTAACCGCCGCTTCCGCCGACAAAAACACGCTGCGGTAACGGATGATCCGTCAGGCTCTCCGGTGCCTCACCGGCGATAATTTTCAGATTGCGAACATGGAAACGCTCCCGGTTGGTTTGGATCAGCCGGATACATTCTGTGTCCTTTTCAAAGGAGAACACTTTCCCCTTCCGGGCACGTTCCGCCGCTTCAATACTCAGCGCGCCGCTGCCGGCGCCGATATCCCAGACGGTATCGTCCGGGCGGATCTGCAGCCGATCCAGACAGAGAAGCCGGACATCCCGTTTCGTGATCAGTCCGTTGCGGCGGGCGTAGGCCTCGTCCGGCCGGATCGCCCCTTCCGGGATTGCCTGCCAGGTTTCGTCCCGAACGATCAGCATCACATTCAAGTCGGCAAAAGTCCGGGATGCACATTCGGCAACAGAGCCCTGAAAGATGCGCTGATCTTCCATGCCGAGGTTTTCCAGGACATAAATCATCCCTTCCGCCAAACCGGAATCCAACATCAGCCGGGCGAGGTTGGCGGGCGTATTTTTCGGGCTGGTCAGAATGCCGATTTTTCGTTGGCGGCGGAGATGATGAATCAGATCCGCATGAATTCCGCTGTGCGCGGAAAGCAGTGCGGCATCTTCCCATGCGATGCCGGCGGCGGAAAAAGCCTCCTGTAAAAAGCCTGGCTGCGGGATCAGTTGGATTTTTTCTTCCGGGAATTTGCGCAACAGTGTGCTGCCCAGCCCGTAAAAGCCGGGATCACCGGATGCCAGCAAGACGATGGCTTTGTCCGCCTCGCGCAGCGGAAGTGACTCGATTTTCTGCAGTAGATTTTCGCTCAGGGAAACTTTGGCGATTTTAAGATCCTGAAATTGTGAAAGCAGCCGGTCATTTCCCCAGAGCTCGTCCGCGGATAGGATCCGCTGCAGCGCGCGTGGCGTCAAGCCTGCCCGCCCTTCAATCCCGACCCCGATCACTACCAACGGTTTTTTCTCCACGGTCATCATCCCTTTTTTGTTTTAATTATTCGAATCAGATTTCGAGCGGCAAAAGTGTTATTTGTTACGGTTTGCGCAACAAAAACAGAATAACAGTTCCTTTTTTTTATAATTCGACTTTTGCCATCCAGATCCCAAATAGAATAACAGAGAATTCACGCAATATTTCAAATGTCATCAGCAATTTGAGCGTTTTATTTTTCTCCGCCGATCTCACTGAATCCGAGCAGTTCCCCTTCCAGCGAAAAAATCGCGACAGCAACAGTATATTGCGGGCCGACTTTTTTCCGCGTCTCAACGGCGGCCAGTCGGGCAATCTCCGGCTCAAGCCGGACATCGATTTTTGATAGCCACCCCTGCACCTGACGGGCCGTGTTTGCCGAGAGGATAGCCTGGCATAAATCCGCCGGGATTCCTTTGGCGCGGGCCAGCTCGGATAAAAACGAAAAATCCACCCGGCCTTGTTCCACATGGGTGTGAAAACGTCCTTGCGCCACTTTGGTCATTTTCCCGATCATTCCGGACAGAATGACTTTTGAAAACCGGAAGCGGTGAAGCTGGTTCAGCGGAAATTCCGAGCGCTTCCCGGTGGCGGCCGCGATTCCGGTATATCCGTTTTCAGCAGCAACTTTCATTTCCGTGTAAATGCTGGCGCGGAAGGCCGGCACGGAATAAGGATGCACGATGCCGTCGGTTCCCAGAATCGAGATTCCGCCCTGAATTCCCAGTTTTGGGTTCATTGTCCGCTGTGCGACCGCTTCACCTTCCGGCACGATGATCGTGAGATCGAATCCGGGACGGATTCCCGATTCCCGCAGAAACCGGTTCAGAACGGTGTGGATCAGCTTTTGTGAACCCGGATTGATGGCTGGTTTCCCGACCGCCACCGGAAGACCTGGCAGCGTGACGATCCCGACACCGGTACCGCCGAAAATCCTGTTCTCCGGCAGACTGTTCCGGCGGACCGATGCCTGGATCTCGATCCCGTTGGTCACATCCGGATCGTCTCCGGCGTCTTTGATGACACCGCACAGCACCTCATCCACAGTTTGTTCAAGCGTCCTGATTTGAAAGACAGCCGTGACCCCGCTGGGGAGGAGGATGGTGACCTCACTGTCAGCAAAATATTTTCTTTCCAAGGCGCTGACGGCCGCAACGGCAGCCGCGGCTGCGCAGGCGCTGGTGGCAAAACCGGTTTTCACGATGCAGCTGCGGTTTCCTGCTTATCTTTCGCGATTTCCAGAAGTTCCACGATTTCCCGGCAGGTCACGGTCTGCTGCGGCTCAAATTTTCCTTCTGTCAGCGTAAAAATTCCATGCGCTACCAAGGTTTGGATCATTCTGGCGTTTTCACTGTCATTAATGTCCGTAATTTCCGCAGATGGTTCCGCGGACTCAAAGTCGTGCAGCATGAAAATAGCCTTGGCCAGATCTTCCCGGGTGACCAGTGTCTCCGGGTGATAAACTTCTTTTTCTTCTTCCAGTTCCCAGTCAACATATCCGCGCATGACAACGGTTTCAATTGCGTCAAAATCCGGATCGGGCCAGTCCACATCCGCAAAAAGGCCGTACGTATGGCCGCGATGTCCGGTCTCATAGTAGCTGGACGAGGTCGTTGTGTATATCTGCAGATGTGCGCTGCGGAGCAGGATATTCGCCAAATCCCGTTTGGTCGCCGGCTGGTCTGTGAGATAGGCGCTCAGATCATCCATTTCCTGCGGATAGAGATAACGGGCAATCTCTCTCGCGCCTTTGTAAAAACGGAATGTCGGTGATGAGATGATTTTCTCGTTGATGACAAATATCCGGCCGTCTTTGACCGCTTTGATGGTGTTAAAACCCGGACGGATGGAGATCGAATGCAGGTTCCCGCCGGCATTCATCGATCCCCGCTGTGAAACATAAACATCGATTTCATCCGCGAGTTCCAAAATCTTTTCCGCCCCGAAAGACGCGATGGAACTGCCGGCCTGCACCGGTTCGGCGCCGGCGGCAACATTGATCCCGCCGGCAATTTCAATCGCATAGGCCGGCATTGAATTCGCAGTCACAGTGTGCAGGTTGGTTTCCGTTGACTCAAAGAAAATTGTCTGTTTGTCTTCGATATCCCGGGTTTTGGCATGGATTGCTTCCAGATCCTGGTGATATTGCGCCAGTAATTGTGCCGCAGTTTCCGAAGTGCCGGTCAACAGCGCCAGTTTCATGATGTAATCGTCAAAAAGCGTATGGCTTTCCGGATAAAGCGAGACAACTTTGATCCCGGCCCTCTCCAGCGTCTCGACAAGCGCCGGAACTCTTCTGGAAATAAAAGGCCGGATCAGCACCAGATCCGGGTCGGCAGCGATGATGTTTTCCGGGTCAGCGTCGTAATCAAACTGTGGCAGAAAAGCTGCCTCCGCCGGATAGATGGAAGTGTCGTGCACTCCGATGATTTTGTCTTCCACCCCTAACGAAAAAAGATTTTCCGTGTGGGCTGAATAGAGCGAGATGATCCGCTCGGCAGGAGCGTCCAGCGTTATAAGCCGGCCGTCGTCGTCCACAAAGCTGATTTCAGCATTGGCTGAGGCTGGTTGACCAGCCTCAGCCGCATATGCATTCACCGGCATGCCCAGTAAAAAGCCGGAAAGCATACAAGCCAAAATCAAAACGACAGCGATACGGCCGAACTTTTTATGAAAAGTCCGGTTCATGAGGTTTATTCCTCCGCAGTTTCTTCCTCACCGCTTCCATGAATTGCGGCATCCAGGTGGCTGATGAGAATATCGTGTGTTCCTTTGTATTCGCCGAAACCTCTCAGAACCGTTTCGACTTCATATCCTTCGGATTTGAAGATGGTTTTCCATGAATCTTCTTCGTCCCCGGCCATGTCATTGCTGGCGTGGTCGCCGGCTACGATCATCAGCGGCGCGAGTATAACTTTCGTGGGATTCAGCTCCCCGACTTGTTTTAACACAACCTCAACATCCGGATAACTTTCGACTGTCCCGACGATAACATTGCCGTATCCGTTATCTTTCAGCATATATCCCAGCGCCGCGTAAGTCGCGTTGGCAAAATGGTGGGTTCCGTGCCCCATCAGGACCAGAACTTCCCCTTCTTCCAGCGGGAATTCGGCGTTGATGATGTCGATCACGGCAAAATAATCTTCAGTCGAAGAGAGCAGCGGCGCGCCGATAACGACCGAGTTGAACGAATCGATAAAAGGTTCGATTTCCGCAAGCAGCTGTTCATATTCGTATCCGTTCATAATATGGGTCGGCTGGACCGCGATGTCGGTAAATCCATCCGCAATCAGTTCTTCCAGCGCTTCCGCAACATTATTGATTTTCAGGTTGTCTCGCGACAGCAATTTGTCAATAATCGTCTGGCTGGTGAACGCACGCCGGACTTCATAGTCGGGGAATGCCGCTGCGATGGCTTCTTCAATTGCCCCGATGGTGATATCCCGTGTGTCATTGTAACTGGTGCCGAAACTGACGACGAGAATGGCGCTGCTGCCAGCTGCCGTGTCCTGCGCGGATACGGCAAAACTGCTGAATACGAACACTCCCAACAGGAGAATCAGACTGAACAGAAAAAACGATTTGTGTTGCATTTTATATCCTTTCCTAAATAACATACTCTATATTGTCGCGAATGAAGAATCCTTTCCCGGGGAGGATTTCCGCTTTCACGTTGAACACATTTTCAAAAAATGACTCGGTAAAAACCGTATCCGGCGGTCCGAACGCAGCCAGGGCACCTTTCTTCAGCGCCATAACATCGTCGCTGAGACTGACTGTATCGATGTCATGGCTGATTGAAACAACGGTCATCCCTGTCTCGGCCATTAATGAGCGGAGCTGTTTATGGATCCGGATTTTCTCACTGATATCCAGACTGGAGATCGCCTCGTCCATGAACAGGATTTCCGGCTGCTGGACAATTGCCCTGGCGATAATCACCCGCTGAAATTCGCCGCCGCTGATATGCATGATATTCCGGTTCGCAAATTGCTGAATGCCGGCTATTTTCATCGCGTTCCATACCTGTTCCATCTGGCTGGCGGTCACACTGCTGAAACGGGAGCGGTGGGGATGCAGGCCGAGCATGACGGTCTCCAGACAGGTGAACGGGAATTGGTTGCTTTCCTTCTGCGTGATTACGGCGAACCTCTTGGCCCGTTCCAGAATATCCATTTTTGAAACGTCGACGTTATGAAGGATTCTGCCGTTTTGGGGTTTCCGGATGCCGCAGAGCAGCCAAAGCAGTGTGCTTTTGCCGCTCCCGTTCGGTCCGATCAGAGAAACGAACCTGTTTTTGCGGATCGCGCAGTTAATATCGAAAAGAACCGGGGATGAGCCGTATGAAAAATGGATGTTTTTGATTTCCAATGCGGTCTCGTTCATAAGACTCCGGTCTGCTTGTCGGTTTTTTTCAGAAAGATATAGATAAAAAACGGACCGCCGATCAGCGTTGTCAGGACGCCGACCGGAATTTCACTGTTCGAAATCAAACGGACCGTATTATCCGCCAGGCACAGGATCAGCGACCCGGTCACCGCCGAAAGCGGGATCAGAATCCGGTTATTTCCGGTTGTCCAGAAACGCAGGATATGTGGGACGATGAGCCCGACAAACCCGATAATTCCGCTGACGGAAACACAGGCTGCCGTGATCGCGGAGCCGATGATCAGGTAAATCAGGCGGGTTCGCTGGGTGTTCACACCTAATGTCTGGGCGGATTCATCCCCCAGAACCATGATGTTTAAGTCGTCGGCGAAAATCCATGCGATCAGTCCGCCGATCAGGACGACCGGCGCAACCAAACGGATATCACTCCATTGGCGGGAGGGGAGGGACCCCATCAGCCAGAAGACAATTGCCGATACATTCTCCCCCGCGATCATTTTGATGAAGCTGATGCCGGAGGAGAGGATGGAACTGATAATGATTCCCGATAGGATCAGGTTGGAGGTGAACATCCCGCCGCCTTTTTGTGCGATCAGGATCACGAGTACCAGCGTAAAAAAGGCAAAGGTAAAGGCAAATGCGGTTGACGACAGAAAAAAGCCAAAAGTGATATTCAGCAGGATCGCCAGAGACGCGCCGAACGCGGCGCCGGTGGAGACGCCGATTGTGTAAGGATCCGCCAGCGGATTGCGCAGGAGCGACTGAAAAATGCAGCCGGAAATGGCCAACCCGGATCCGACAAACAATCCGCAGAGAATGCGCGGCAAACGGATTTCCCATACGACAGCGATTTGGTTGGCTTTGATCGATTCGAGGATTTCGCTTTTTCCGCTGATTTTCCCGGCGAGGATCCGGATGATGGTGTCTGGCCGGATCTCCATGGCGCCCATGGCGAGCGAAAAAATCAATAATACGACGGTGACCGCGGCAAGAATAAGCCCATACCACAGAAAATGGCTGTTTTTCTTGAAATATTCGGGGAATTTTTGAGAGGTTTTCTCGTTCATAAAAAAAATCAGGCCCTTTTTCGGATTAAAAGGGCCTGGTTCGTTCACGATGAAACGGTTTACCGATTCTCTATGGCTGCTTTTTATCCGAAAGCATATATAGAACTGCAGATAAAAGCCGGTCTTCTGACTCAGGCACTCCCACCCTCCGCCTTCCCAAGGTTGAACTCAGTGACAATTGAAGGGTATTCAGCGTACCAATACAGCAACGGTAATTGCGCAGGATTCTCACCTGCTTCCCTAGCTGCTTCTATCTGTTAAATTTTCTGCCTGAATTGTATCATGAAAAACTTTGGCTTCCGAATCTGTCAATTCGGATTTTGAACAACTCCTGTACATCATATTTCCAAATCGCTGTTTCTGAATCCGTCAATTTTCATTGCCAAGACACAGGAATCCGAGGTATGCAAATCTCCTTCAAATAGAGCGGAGAAAGTTGTGGTTCTTTTTTACTCGAAACGCGCGAAAAAAGAACCACAGATATCTCTCCCAATATTTTGAACCGCCGGCTAAGAGGGGACCCGGAAAAACGGGCCGGTTTCAGAGGGGGTATAATAGTTGGACGAATAGAGAGGTTTAAGGAGTCTGAATGAGTCGTGTACTCAACCCTGATAATGTGGGAAGCGAACGAACCCGATTAACCAAAACGATTGTGGTTGCAATTCGCGAATTGATGAAGCAAACCGAGCCGAACGATACCTCCCGCGATCTGATTGCGTATCTGCTTTTGTCTCTTGAACGGATTTATGAAACGGTTGACATATCGGTCGCCGCCTGGGAAAAACGCGGTTATTGGGTGAAGGCCGAACATTTCCGAATGGATTGGGACTGGACGCGGATTTTGGCGGAACGGCTCCGGCCGGCGGTGGAAGCCGAAGATTACGGCGAAATTATCCCGATCGCCGTAAAAATCGCGCAGGCCCTCAGCCAGATCAAAGTGTCTGAGAATCACCGGTATGGAACTCCCTGGACAGGATTCTGGCAAATTCTGCAAAGCCGCGAAAAAAAAGCCTGATCCGGGTGAAACTGCTGCGATGGACGACCGATATCTGATCCCGGAAAAAAAAGTCAGCACTGAAATCATTGTCGTCAATTCGACCTTTATTGCGACGGCCGGTCCGGTATTCAGCACGGAAGAAGCGAAGGAATTCATCCGCTCTGTCCGGGCGGCTTATCCGGATGCGACACATCATGTGCCGGCTTATGTGATCGGGCATGGAAATTCAGTGATCGCGTATTGTAGTGATGACGGAGAGCCCTC
>CALAEB010000186.1 GCA_937890875.1 uncultured Anaerolineaceae bacterium
TTTGTTGTTC
This sequence comes from uncultured Anaerolineaceae bacterium, assembly GCA_937890875.1. Classification (GTDB taxonomy): domain Bacteria; phylum Chloroflexota; class Anaerolineae; order Anaerolineales; family Anaerolineaceae; genus Flexilinea. Next base: position 11 of record CALAEB010000186.1, read on the forward strand.
TGTTTTTTTGTTGGGCTTTGCCCAACAAAAAAACAGAACAACAGCTTCCGCTTCGACTATTTACTATTTGACTTTTGACACTTTTACCTTATATGGTCTGGATTAATAATTGCTCAGGATTTCATCATTCCAGGTCTGGAGCCAGAAATCACGTTTTTCTTCAATCAAGGCTGAATCCAGCGTGACCGGATTCTCCGGCGAAGGCGCGAATTTTGCAAAAGCTTCCGGTAAGGCAGCTTCACTGTTGACCGGATAGACGAACATCTGCCCGGGCAGGTCTTCCTGCCATTCCTTGCCGATCACCGCATCAACAAATTTTTCGGCCAATGCCTGATTTTGCGTACCTTTCAGAATGCCGAGGAATTCGACCATTTCATAACACATTCCATCGGTCAGGACAGCGGTTGTCGGCGCGGAGTCCATTGGGGTTTCCGAATAGAACGGGACGGCTGCCGGGCTGTTGTCATAGGAAACGACCAATGGCTGCAGTCCGTTTCCGCCGCCGGCTGTGAAATTGGTGTAGTAAGCGGTTGACCAACCGTCGGTGATCGCGATTTTATTGTCCAGCAGCGATTTCCAGTAATCAATATATCCCTCTTCGCCGAATTCAGCGATGGTTGCCAGCAGGAAAGCGATCCCCGGCGCGGACGTGGTTGGGTTTTCAACCACAAGCTGTTCCGCATAAGCGGGATCAATCAGGTCTTCCCAGGAATCTGGCGCGTCCAGCCCTTTTTCTTCGTACCAGGCGATGTCGTAATTCAGGCAGACGTTCCCGTAATTGAAGGGGATTGCCCGGTAGGAAGGATCCAACTGATATTCGGCGGGGATGTCCGCTAAAACGGGGGATTCATATGGGATCAGGATGTCATTGTCTAAAGCTCTGGAAAGCATGATGCTATTAATTCCGATGATGACGTCCGCAATCGGAGAATCGCCGGAAAGAATTGCGCGGTTCAGCACGGTGGCTGAATCGCCGCCTTCAATGAACTGAAGTTTGACGTTGTTTTCAGTTTCGAACGCTGCGACGATTTCTTCGCTGACACTATAGGAATCATAAGTAAGAATTGACAGAACTTCACTGTCCTGCGCCCCAACCGATGAGATCCCGGTCAATAATACAAGGAAAACAAATAAAATAATAGATTTCTTCATACTTGAACCTGATATCCTTTTCTTTCTCCGGATTTTCAGACCGGAAAAAAATAATTCCTTATCCCTGGTCAGTGGCTGAGTGCTTTTTTGGCGATGACAATTTCGGTTTTTTGTGCTTCTTCGCAGGGAGTCACTGAAATCGGGAAAAAACGGCCGCCGGAAATATCCGTCAGCATTTCCTGCAGGATCCCGCTGATAAAATAGGCCGGGCTCTTTTCAACCATACATTCCGAATGCAGATTCCAGACAAATTTGTCATTCAGCTCATAACAGTCCAGCTGAAGTCCCAGCGGGTTCAGCACAACGGACCTCAGTTCTTCCAGCGCGCTTTTGATCCGCTTTTGCGTGGGAAGGAAACGAAATTCGGCATCGCGGAACTTCAGTGTCTTTCCGAACTGGTTTTTAATAAAGATATACGAGTTCTTACCGATGCAGACAGCTAAACCTTCAGCTTCTTCCGCGCCGAAATTATCTGTCAGAAATTGTTTCATAAAAACGATTTCTTCAGCGCCTCGGCCGATCAGGTCTGACCGATTCAATAAAATTCCATAGCGAACGCTCTCCTCACTGCCCATCACTTCCTGAAAGGCTTTCTTGATCGCGTCGCTGAACAAGATTTTATCTTCTTCGTTTTCTATCATAAAGTACTTGGATTCGTTCTTTTTTGATTTGCTTTTCTATCATGAAAAGGTCCCATATATCTGGATTATACCAGAAATAACAGCGCGGTTGCCACTTGCAGGGTATTCTTCAGTGAATCAACATACAGAACTGCAAGTTCTCATTTTCTCCGGAAAAAGTGATTCAGATTCCGAATTTCCGCAGTGCGGCGGAATGGAAGGATGAACGAAAGAAAGCGTTACCCAGATTGCGGCCCGGCCGCGGCATTGCGCGGCGCTGAAAGGCCGGCGGTGTTCTTCTTTCGGAGATTCCGGACGGGAATCGGGTTGGCTAAAATGCGGGAAGCGTTATCGGCTGAACCTGCTTTTCCAATGGATATAATCGGAGCGCGGTGAGAAGTAAGTCAGACCGGTCCGCCATATTTTTTTGTCGACGGAAAGTGCAAGTTCCATGTTTTGCAAAAACCACTGGTTAAATTTATAGTCGTTGTAAAAATGGACTTCACGGAGATATTGCATGGGAATCGGCGCGAAGGTTAAAACTTCAGATTGCGGGTTTGTCGGATAACTGTCCGGGATCTCGAGATCGGCACGGCGGACATTCTCCGTATCCGCAAAAAGTTTTTCCAGTGAAAGCGGGTGCTGCAAGAATGGCGAGATTTCTTTTTGAAAATGCGGCGCCGGGATCAGGCTCACGGCGGGATATGGAAAGAAGTAAAAAGGCAGATCGAGCAGCAGGTCGATATCGAACAGCAGAACGGTCCATTCGTATCAGATCGGAA
>CALAEB010000187.1 GCA_937890875.1 uncultured Anaerolineaceae bacterium
GATATCCTGCGCGGGTTGCCGGAGGAGACAGTGATCTATTCAAACCAGCCGGAGGCCGTCAGCCTGTGGGCGGAACGCGGCGCTTATGCGTTGCTGGATCCGATCGACCCGTCCAGCAATCTGCCGCGGGAAGGGTATGATGATACCATGCAGGTGATTCGGCATCAGGTGCTTTCGGGCGAGTCGGTTTTGGTTTTCTTCGGGATCGAAGCCTGGGTTGAGCCCGGTGCGGAAAACTGGATCACCGAACTGTGCGATGGATTGCCGGTGATTTATCAGGACACCAGCGAGTGGGTGATCGGTCAGGACATGGAAATACCGGAAAACCGGTCAGAATGAGTGGAAAATCGGCATTTTTTTCCTGGATGAATAAAGATCAGGGTGGCAAAAGCAGTGGGCCCAAGATGGGGTTGTTCCATAAATTATCGTGCGAAGCACGATAATTTATGGAACAACGATCCTTCATACAAGCATTTCGGAGATATTTCATGAATTTTACTTTTGACGCTCGAATCAATAAAAGAATGGAGACAGGCAATGGCATATTCAAACGAGCAAATGGAAAAGGCGTATGCGGCCGGGTATCAATACCAGGCCACGCGGGGATTTTGTCCGCAATGTGTGCTGGCCGCGCTGCAGGATGCGATCGGCGGCATTGACGAGATCGTTTTTCGCGCCGCACAGGGCCTTTCCGGCGGAACGGCGTCCTGCGGCAGCGGCACCTGCGGGGCGCTGGCCGGCGGGATCCTGATGATCGGGACGCGCTTTGGCAGAAGCCGGGAGGCGTTTGATCAGGGCGATGCGGACCGCAAGATCAGCCAGATTTCAAAGGAACTCACGGATCGGTTTTTGACTGCTTACGGCGATTATACCTGTGCCGGCGTCCAGAAAGCTTGTCTGGGACGGTCGTTCAACCTGTGGGACCTGGCGGAGAAGCAATTGTTTAATGACCTGGGCGGCCATTCGGAGGTCTGCGCCGCGGTGGTCGGCAACGCCGCGAAATGGACGATTGAAATCCTGAACCAATATGAAGTGACAGGCTGACTTAGCTGAAAAACAAAAAGCCCCGAAAGTGATCTCGGGGCTTTTTCGATTGAATCAGCGTTTACTCGCCGACCGGTACGGTCGGGATGACGTCTTGCCCGAGGACAATCTGCGGGATGGTTCCTTCCGGCACGATCATGAATTTATCGGTCTCCTTGATCGCGGAGGCGTTCAGCTGGGCGATCAGGTATTGATAATAGGACGGGTTGTCCTGATAAATTTGCGCCAGCAGCTGTGTGTTGGCCAGGTCGGATTTCGCCAGTTCGGTGGCCGCTTTGGCTTTTTCCGCGTTCAGCTGCTGCTCAAGAATCGCATTCTCTTTTTCCGCTTCGAGCACGGCACGTTTTGCGATCAGTTCCTGTTCTTCGAGCTCGGCCAGGATCACGCGCTGACGAGCGGTTTCCTGCGCGGCAGCCTGCTGGACCCGGATCTCAGCTTCTTTCTGGACGGCGTTGGCTTTCCCTTCCTGTTCCAGTTTCTGGGCCTGGGCTTTGGCTTTTTCGGCATCCAGCAGGTACTGGTTGGTTTCATTGATAACCACCATGGCCTGGTCGGAAGCCTGCACGTCGGTCACGACGATATTGTTGACATACATACCGATTTCGCGCGTCAATTTCTCTAACTCGGCTTCAATGCAGTTCCGAAGGGTGTCCCGGCCTTCCGCGACCGCGTTCCCGCGCAGATCATTCTGCCCGACGCAGACTTTCATCGCCTGACGGGAAAATCCGTCCATCTGGCTTTCCAGTGTTTCGTTGTTGGTATAAATCCGGCGGTAGTTCACGAAATGCCGGGCGATTTCATCCTTGCTGAAATATTCGACAACGCCATCCGTGCTGGTATTTTTGACGCTGGTCAGTGAGGGGCGGAATACCTGTCCGCGGATTTCGACGTAAACCGGCTGCATGTCCTTGGTGAACACTTCGTCATCCGATACCGAGAACCAGACGCCTTCGATATTGTAGCTTTCCATTCTGACATAAAGTCCGAAGTCGCTGTAAATTCCGCCTGGGCCGACGATATCGACAATCTCACCGGCGCGGATTTTCACACCCATTTCCTGCTGACCGAGACCTTTCATAACATAAACCGGTTTAAAGGCAACAAAAGCAATGACAATCAAGAACAGGATTGCCAGGATGATGATGCCCGTTTTGCTGAACCTGGTAGCATTCTGAACTTTTTTTGGTTTTTCTGGCTGGTAATTTTCCATTCTTTCTCCCTAATATCTTTTTGAACTGGTTTATTCCTGCAGTTCTTATATCTTCTATACGATTTATTCTGCAAATCGTATCAAAAAAGGCAGCATTTCGAAATATGAAGAGGATTCTCTGTCGGTCCCTTTGTTCGAAAGGATCATTCAAATTCGGTCGGAATGTCAAAAAAACAAAACTTCCTGAAATAAGTTATTTGTTATTCTGTTTCAACAATTTGACTTTTGACACTTTGACCAAATTTCGAGTTGCTACAAAAAAGGCCGTTTCTGCAGACAAAACATGGATCCGGATATCATGGTTAAGCCGGTCTGTTTTTCAGGGTTGACGGAAAATCGCGGCGGGCTTTTCAGAAGCACAGGCGCGTCCGGATGAGGAGAGGCCGCTTCTGAAGGGAGTGCTTATTGGTATGTCTCCGGTTTCAGAATACCGATGTACGGCAGATTCCGGTAATAATCCGAATAATCCAGTCCGTATCCGACAACGAAATGGTCGGGCATGCTGAAACCGCAGTAATCCGGCTTGATTTCACACTTGTGCTGGGTGATTTTATCCAGCAGGCAGATGGTTTTGATGGACGCGGGCTTGCGCGCGGACAAAAGCTCTTTCAGGTATTTGAGCGTTAATCCGGAGTCAATAATATCTTCAACAATCACGACATGCCGATCGGTGATATTTTTGTCCAGGTCTTTAATGATCCGGACAACGCCGGTGGACCGCGCGTTCATTCCGTAACTTGAGACGGCGATGAAATCCATAAACAGACGGCATTTCATGCTTCGGCACAGATCGGCATAAAAGAAAGATGCCCCCTTGAGAACGCAGATCATCAACGGGTCCTTCCCTTCATAATCCGCCGTCAGTTGTTTGGCGAGCTGGTTCACTCTCTCTTCGATTTGCTCTTCGGAAAAAAGGACGCTGGAAATATCATTTTGTTCGGTGGTGATCCGCATGGTTCTCCTTATTGGTTGCGATTGGTAATCAAGGGAAACGAGTGGCAAAAATCGTTCCTTAATTATTCTAAACGATAAAAGGATATTATCCCTGGAACAGTTACCGGTCCGGTATCAAATCACAGACATTCCGGGAAAAATTTCATATTCTAGACAGCAAGATTTATAATAGAAATCAGGGATTCGGATTTTGAACTTTCCGCCGGACAAAAGCGGCTCTCTGCAAAACGGATATTGGGGATGTCCGGACCCGGCAATTCGAAATTTGAAGAACAGCAATCTTTCCTTGGTATTCGAAAGAGGAACCCATGTGTCGAATTTCCGATCCGGATCGGCGGATCGGTTGGAATGTATTTCATTCCGGTAAGTATCGGGCGTGCTGGCTGCGGAACGGCGGACGATGGTCGTCCCTTTCCTCGAAAAGCATAACGGTTCCGCCAGCGTATAACAGAGTTTCTGATTCTTTATGAAGAAATAGGAGTTTAATTAAAATGGCAACCTGTGCAATTGTTGGAATTAATTGGGGAGATGAGGGGAAAGGGCGGATGGTCGACCTGATCTCCAATGACTACGATGTGGTAGTCCGTTATCAGGGCGGAAATAATGCCGGGCATACTGTTGTCAACGAATATGGCAAATTCGCCCTGAATTTGATCCCATCCGGGATTTTCCGCAGGAATGTACTGAATATTCTCGGCACCGGCACGGTTGTTGATCTGGAGCATCTCTGCGGCGAAATCAGCCGGCTGCAGCAGGCCGGAATTCACATCTCGGCGGAAAATCTGAAAATCAGCGACCGGGCGATGATCGTTTTTCCGTTCCACCGCGAGCAGGATGTGCTCGAGGAGGCTCGCCTGGCCGATAAAAAATACGGTTCCACCAAGCGGGGGATCGCGCCGGTTTACGGCGATAAGTATCAGAAAAAAGGCGTCCACGTTGGCGAACTGCTTTTCCCGGACAAGCTGAAAGCGCATGTCGCGAATATCCTTGAGTGGAAGAATCTGACAATCCATAATGTTTATGGCGCGGAACCGATCCGGCTGGACACAATTCTGGATTGGCTGATTCAGTTTGGGGAACCGTTGATTCCCCATATTGCGGACACCGGCGGTCTGCTGCGGAAAGCATCCGCAGACGGGAAAAACATCCTGTTCGAGGCGCAGCTTGGCGCGCTGCGGGATATCGACTATGGGATCTATCCCTACACTTCATCTTCCTCGCCGCTGGCCGCTTACGCGCCGATCGGATCCGGCGCGCCGGGCCTGAAAATTGATTCAGTGATCGGAGTGGTAAAGGCCTATTCCACCTGTGTCGGTGAAGGACCGTTTGTGGTGGAATGGTTCGGGCCGGAGGCCGAGAAACTGCGCGAGGCGGGCGGAGAATACGGCGCGGCTACCGGACGTCCGCGGCGGGTCGGCCCGCTGGATCTGGTTGCGACCCGCTATGGTGTGGATGTTCAGGGCGCTACCGGAATTGCGCTGACGAAGATCGATGTGCTTTCCTATCTGGATGAGATTCCGGTTTGCACCGGATATGAGATTGACGGACAGATTGTCACGGATTTCCCCTTCCATTCCCGGCTGGATGAAGCGAAACCGGTTTTTAAGACAGTGCCTGGCTGGAAGCAGGATATCAGCGGGATCCGGGATTATACGGCGCTGCCGGCGGCGGCCCGGAATTATGTTGAACTGATTGAGCAAGAAATCGGCTGTCCGATCACCTACATCTCGGTGGGACCCGGACGGGAAGAAATTATTCTGAGGTAGCATCCATGAATCAGTATGAGAGCCCGCTGAACTCCCGTTATGCTTCGAAGAAAATGCTCGGTTTATTCTCAGCGGATAACCGGTATGGGACCTGGCGGAAACTATGGACGGCGCTGGCCAGAGCGCAGCACCGCCTTGGCCTGCCGGTGACCGAAGCGCAGGTTGCCGAACTGGAAGCGCATATTCGGGATATTGATTATGCAGCCGTGGCGGAGAAAGAGCGGGAAATCCATCATGACGTGATGGCGCATATTTACGCTTACGGGAAAGTCTGTCCGAATGCCGCCGGTATTATCCATCTGGGCGCGACCAGCTGTTTTGTGACCGATAATGCCGACCTGGTACTATATCGGGACGGATTGCGTTCCGTCCGCGGTGATCTTTCGGCTGTTATCACCGCTCTGAGCGTGTTCGCGGAGCGTTATAAGGCATTGCCGACATTGGGTTATACCCATTTGCAGCCGGCGCAGCTGGTAACGGTCGGAAAGCGCACCTGCCTTTGGATTCAGGATCTGTTGCTGGATCTGGAAGAGCTGGACTTTGTTTTGTCGAGTTTCCGCTTTTTGGGCTGCCGCGGGACGACCGGTACCGAGGCCAGTTTTCTCGAATTATTTGATGGTGACGAGGCAAAAATTGATGAGATGAACCGGCAGATCGCGGCTGAATTTGGCTTCGGGCGCCTTTTTGCCGTGTCCGGGCAGACTTATCCGCGGAAATTCGATTCCCGCATTATGAACGTGCTGAGCGCCATTGCGCAGAGCTGTTACCGCTTTGCCAATGATTTGCGCCTGCTGCAGCATCTGCGGCAGGTGGAAGAACCGTTCGGGGAGGCGCAGGTGGGATCGTCTGCAATGGCTTATAAACGGAATCCAATGCTCAGCGAGCGGATCTGTTCCCTGGCGCGTTATGTGATGGTGGACGCGCTGAACGCGCCGCTGACGGCGTCCGTCCAATGGTTTGAGCGAACGCTGGACGATTCCGCGAACCGGCGGATTTCCATTCCGGAAGCGTTCCTGGCTGTGGACGCAGTTCTGCAGATCATGAAAAAGGTCGTTGCGGGTCTCCAGGTGAATGAGAAAGTGATCGGACAGGCGGTGCGGCTTTACCTGCCGTTTATCGCAACGGAAAATCTGCTGATGGCCGCGGTGAAAAAAGGCGGGGACCGGCAGCAACAGCATGAGATCATCCGCAGGCATTCGATGGCTGCGACAGCGCGGATGAAGAATGGTGAAGACTGCGATCTGCTGGAACGGCTGGGAACGGATGCGGAATTTGCGCTCAGTGCGGATGAAATCAACGATGTGTTGACCCCGGAGGCCTATACGGGGCGGTCTGTGAATCAGGTGGAGCATTTCCTTTCGGAGCTCCCCGCTTTCTCGGGCGAAGCCGCCGGTCTGCCGGAAGAACCGATTCTTTAAATTCGCCGGCAATTCGAATTGTGGTTTGCGTATCAGAATTCGGCCATGCTTCCGTCATTTTCCTGTAAGGTCGGCATGACGATGACAGCGCTTCATAATTTCGTGTTCCGGCAGGCGAAGCCGGGGAACGGAATAAAGAACGGGTTAATTCATTAAATCGAAATCAGATTTATTACCAGGAGATATGATGATCAATTTGACAAGAGGTGTGCCGGCGGTTGAATCTTATGCATTGGATGAATTTGTAGCAGCTTTTAAATCCGCGATTGCCGAAGATGGCAACCGGGCGATGTCCTATGTCGCTTCTCCGGGGTATCCGCCGCTGATTGAGTGGATTGCGGCGGAGGAAAAAGTCCGGACTGACCAGGTGCTGATCGGTAACAGTTCACTGGAATTTCTGCACTTTATTTCGATGGTGGAGACCGAGCCCGGGGAGCGTGTTTTTCTTGAATCCCCTTCCTATGATCGCGCAAACCTGTTGATGAAACGGCGCGGGTTGGAAACGGTTGGGATTCCGCTGCGGACCGATGGGGTTGATCTGGACGTGCTGGAAAGCGAAATAAAAAAAGGCAGACCGAAATTCTTTTACCTGATCCCGGATTTTCAGAATCCGATGGGGACGACAACCAGCCTTGAGAAACGGCGGGCGATCGCCGAATTGGCGAGAAAGTATGATTTCCGGGTGCTGGAAGATGTCCCCTACCGCCAGCTGCGTTACAGCGGGGAAGACCTGCCGACGATCGCTTCCATGGCACCGGAGCGCGTGATCAAAATGAGTTCTTATTCGAAAACATTGGCGCCCGGGCTGCGGATCGGCGTGCTGATCGGGGATACGGATTTTCTGAACCGGGTGAAAGTTTATGCCGGAAACACCTATATCGGGCCGGTCAGTCCCACGCAGGCGCTGACTTACCAGTTTTTGAAATTGGGTTTCTTCGAGCCTAATCTGAAGAAAATTCATGCTCTGTATGGTCCCCGGCTGAAAAAGACGCTGGAAATTCTGGATGCCGAACTGCCGAACGCGGTTTATCCGAAGCCGGAGGGCGGTTTCTTTGTCGGCGTGACGCTCCCGGAAGGCAACGATATGGAAACACTGCTCCCGCGGGCAAAAGAAGCCGGACTGAATTTGACCGATGGACGGGGATTTTATCTCAATCCGGAAGACGGCAGACGGTTCCTGCGCATTCCGTTCTGCGGGCTGAACGAAACGGAATTGGAGAAAGCGTTTGGAGTTTTGCTCCCGCTGCTGTCACGGTGACCCTGAACAGCTGGCTGCGGTCTGAAAGATTGCTTTTTTATTCGAAAGACTTTTCCAAATTTCGAATTCCTGAAAACCCGGCGGAGAACACCGAAAAGACTCTATTAAAATATCCGAGGCTGTCCAATATGAGCGGGACTTTTTGAAAAAGCAAAGCGGCAGCTGC
>CALAEB010000188.1 GCA_937890875.1 uncultured Anaerolineaceae bacterium
CCTCTGGCGGCAGGCAGAATTTCCGAAAACTCGCTGGCAGGCGCTTTTTTCCTGGGCGGTTAAAGCCGCTGTGCCGGTGATCGCCGCGATTGGGATTTTGCTTGCTTACAATTATGTCCGGTTTGAGAACTGGTTCGATTTTGGCTACGTCACTATCCATGGCGCGGATTGGATCCTGGAGGCTGTGCAGAAATACGGGATGTTCCACCCGCATTTTATCCGGACCAACCTGGATGTGATGCTTTTCCGACTGCCGCGGCTGGATTTTTCCGGCGAACGGTTTTTCTTCCAGCCGGGAATTTCCGGTTTCAGCATTTTTGTGATGACCCCGCCGCTGGTTTTCCTCTTCCGCAGCATGCGGAAAAACTGGTGGGTGATCGGCGCCTGGCTGTCGGTCCTGCTGACGGTCGGGTTGCTGCTTTGTTATCATAATACCGGCGCGGAACAGGTGGGATACCGGTATCTTTTGGACGCGATCCTGCCGATTTTGCTCCTGATGGGTGTCGGCGTCGGTGAACGGCCTAATGCATTGTTGAAAGGATTGGCGGTTCTTGGTTTCATTGTGAACGGGCTTTCGGTTTATTGGTGGTATCTTGGACGAATCTGAAGCTGTCGGAGGATATTCACCTTACGCTTCGGATTCTGCTCCGGTTGCTGCTGGGAATGGGATGATTTCTCTGATGGATTGCGGAGTGAAACAGAAACATGAACGCTGACTCATCTTTACTCGTACCCCAAAAGAAGGCGGAAAAAGACTATCCGGTTTTGAAGTCCGCCCTGATGCTTTTGGCCGCAATCAGAGGTATGTTCGCTGTCTTTGTCTTTTCAGCCGGCCGCCTGGCCCTGCTGGGGATCTGCGTCATTGGGATTTTCATCTTTCTGACTTTGGCATTGATTTATTCGGTCCCCGCATTGAAATCCATACGGACGAAAACAGAGCGGGTCCTTCGGCGTCCGGCGCCGGCTTTCTTCATTTTGACCGGCTGCTGGACACTGCTGCTGATTTCCGCCTGTCTGTTGCTGGCGTGGACCTTTTGGGACATGCAGGCGAATCCACTTTTCGGCATCCTCCTTTCCAGAGCCTGGGGAATGCTGGTTTGGGGCGTTTGGCTCGGTTTACTGGCGTTCGTCTTTTTTTCTCTGTTTCCCGGTCTTTTGCGTTCTGTTTTCTCACCTTTTCGCGCTGCGGTTTTCTTTACGATCACGATGCTGGCATTTTTCGCTTTTTCCGCCGCTTATCGTCAGGTTAACCGGTTGTATGATTTGGGAAGTTTATCGGAACTGGCGGGGATAATTTTGCTGCCCTGCCTGATTTCATTGATCTGGGCAGGCTGCTACCGCGTTTATGCGGGGAAAAGATGGGCTGCAAGTGCGAATATGGGCCTGCTGTGTCTTTTGATCGGGACGGCTACTTTTATGGTTTACCGGATGACCGGGTTCTGGATGAATCACTGGGATACGCATGAATTTACCTACTGGCATCAATTGGCGGAGGCATTTCTGCACGGCAGATTGTACTTGACGGAACCGGATACATTGCACGATTTGACCTTTTATAAGGGTCACTGGTATGTTCCGAATCCGCCGCTCCCCGCCATTCTGTTGATGCCGTTTGTCGGATTGCTGGGCGTGGAACGGATCAACATGACGGTGGTTTCCGCCATTCTGGGCGCGCTGAACACGGTGGCTGTTTTTCTGATGCTCCAGCGGGCCTCCGCGCGGTCGCTGACGAACTGCGGGCTGGCCGCGAATCTATGGCTGACGGCAGTTTTCGCGTTCGGGACGAACCATATCTGGATCGCGACCACCGGCCAAATCTGGTTTGTCAGCCAATTGGTTACCACACTTTTTGTAACGCTTGCCTGTCTGGCGGCGATTGAGAATTGGCCCGCATGGATTGCCGGACTGTTTTTAGGCTTAGCGATTCTTGCCCGGCCGAACGTGTTCCCGATCGCGATTTTTCTGGCCGGGATATTCCTCTGGCGACAGGCAGAATTTCCGGAAATTCGCTGGCAGGCGCTTTTTTCCTGGGCGGTTAAAGCCGCTGTGCCGGTGATCGTCGCGGTTGGAATTTTGCTCGGATATAACCATCTCCGGTTTGAGAACTGGTTCGATTTCGGTTACGTCACCATTCGTGGCGCGGACTGGATCTTGGAAGCAGTACAGGAATATGGGATGTTCCACCCGCATTTTATTCCCATCAACTTGGACGCGATGTTCTTTCGGGTGCCGGCGCTGGATTTCTCCGGAGAACGCTTCTTTTTTCAGCCGGATGGCATCGGATTCAGCATTTTTGTGATGACGCCGCCGCTGATTTTCCTTTTTCGTCACCTGCGAAAGAATTGGTGGACGGTTGCGGCCTGGTTTTCCATCCTTTTGACAACCGGGCTGCTGCTTTGTTATCATAATACCGGCGCGACGCAAGTGGGATACCGGTATCTGCTGGATATGATCCCGCCGGTTTTACTCCTGATGGGCATCGGAATTGGAAAACGGCCGGGGACAGTTTTTAAAACGCTTTCAGGGATCGCGTTTCTGGTGAATGCGTTGTCTGTTTACTGGTGGTATATTGGGCGGATGGAAACGTGAAGCGGCTGTTTCGCAAGGGACTTGGCGCCCGGATCCAGCTTGCTTCCGGCTGAAGCGATAAGGATGGAAAAGT
>CALAEB010000189.1 GCA_937890875.1 uncultured Anaerolineaceae bacterium
CGGAGCGGCATATTTCATTACAGAATCGAAATAGGAGAAATCTGTTCCGTTTACGAAACGAACAAAACGACCTATCCTCATTTTCGGTTAAAGTGTCCCAAAGTCAAATCGTTGAAAATAGTCCGGCATATTCCAGGCAGCCATTCACAGCCGTTTTTCTTTTCCATTTATGAAGAATCAGCTATAATAGAGGAACCCGCGGGCCCATAGCTCAGCGGCAGAGCAGGGGGCTCATAACCTCTTGGTCGTAGGTTCGAATCCTACTGGGCCCACTCACGAGCATAAATCCTATCAAAAATACAAGCTTTCTGGTCGTAGCTCCGCAAAATCCGTTTTTCGTTGTAAAAACAACAGACGATTTCTGGCTGGCATAGTACCATCTGAATAGTTACCGTTTCGGCAGACGATGATCTGCCGGAACGGATCGATTCAAGTTCAGAGAGGACTGGAAATGGAAAAAATGTTTTGTTTTCAATGCGAGCAAACCGCGAAGAGCACAGCTTGCACGGTATCCGGAGTATGCGGCAAGAACCCGGAGACCGCTAATGAGCAGGATGCGCTGACCTGCGAAATGATCTCACTGGCAAAAGCCGCCCTGCGTGCGGATGGCGACAACACCGGCATCGTAGACCCAATTGTCGACGGTCTGTTCACGACCATCACCAATGTAAATTTCGATCCGGAAAAAGTGGCTGAGCATACCCGGTCGATTCAAGCGCAGCGCAATGCGCTTGGCGGCGGCGAAGCGCTGCAACCGGAAGATTTGTTTCATGGGGATGAAAACATTGTTTCCCTGCGCTCGACGCTGCTTTTCGGGCTGCGCGGCATGGCGGCTTACGCCCACCACGCGCGCGTTCTCGGTAAAAGAGACGCCGAAGTGGATGCCTGGTTTCTGAAGGGGATGGCCGCTTTGGCAGACGAACACACGGTTGACGAATGGCTTGATTTGCTTATGGAATTCGGCGGGATTAACCTGCAATGCATGGCGCTTTTGGATGCGGCCAACACCGATGCTTACGGAAACCCCGTCCCCGTCAATGTTCCGCTTGAAATTGAAAAAGGGCCTTTTATTGTCATCTCCGGGCATGATCTGCGGGATCTGAAAATGCTGCTGGAACAAACCGTGGGCAAAGGCGTCAACATCTACACACATGGCGAAATGCTGCCCGCTCATGGCTACCCGGAACTGAAAAAATACCCGCAGTTGAAAGGCAATTTCGGCACCGCATGGCAGAACCAGCAAAAAGAATTTGAGAACCTGCCGGCGCCGGTCCTTTTCACCACCAACTGTCTGAAGCTGAATTATGCCGACCGGATCTATACCACATCGGTCGTAGCCTTTCCCGAACTGAAACATATTGAGGCAGACGCAGCGGGGAACAAGGACTTCAGCGCGATCATCGAACATGCCATAAAGCTGGGCGGTTATAGCGAAAACCATCCGCTGACCGGGATCAACAATGGCGCGACCGTCATCACCGGTTTCGGGCGGCAAACCGTGCTGGACAGCGCACCCGCGATCATCGACGCTGTGAAGGCCGGCGCCATCAGCCATTTCTTCCTGGTCGGCGGATGCGACGGCGCGAAGCCCGGGCGCAACTACTACACCAACTTTGTCAAACAAGCGCCGGAAGACACGGTGATTCTGACCCTGGCCTGCGGCAAATTCCGCATCAATGATCTGGAAATCGGTTCGATCGGACCGTTCCCGCGCATCCTGGACATGGGGCAGTGCAACGACGCTTATGGGGCAATTCAGGTGGCGGTCGCGCTTGCCGGCGCCTTTGATTGCGGCGTCAACGATCTGCCGTTAACGCTGGTGCTGTCATGGTATGAACAAAAGGCGGTCTGCATTCTGCTGACGCTTTTATCGCTGGGCATCAAAAATATTTACATCGGCCCGAGCGTTCCCGCCTTTTTCTCCAGCACAGTTTTAAACGTTTTGGTCGAAAAGTTCGGCTTGCATCCGATCAGCACACCGAAACAGGATCTGGCCACGATTCTGGCAGGTAACAACTGAAATCCATTCGGTTAACGATCGCGGATCCGCGATACTGCCCAGTCATTCGAAATACAGACATCCCTTTCCAATAAAGAAGGAAAGTTTTCAGCACTCCTGTTTTTGCGCGAAATGCAAAAACAGGAGTGCTGCGGAATATCCCTTTTCATATTTGGTTTGGATGCCCAAAGGAATGAACGCCCGGGAAACGGCAGATTTGTGATTCTGCTTTTTCAATAAAACCGCCTTTTGACACTCGCGCCATATTTTGAAATGCCGCTTCTTCATAGTGACAATCAGCATGATTTTTCCGCAGGAATTCCATTAAAAAAATGACAATTTCGTTTGAAGATCAATTTCATTTGCGATAGAATTACCGTTAGAAGGGATCGGACACCGTCTCATTAACCCGTAAACAAATAACAGGATACGCCCGATTTCAAAACCCGATTCATCGAATCAGGAATTCGAAAATAAGATACGGAAAAAAGGTTTGTTGCTGTATATTTCATCAAAATCGGAAATATGCAGCAACAAAGGTCTTAATCGAAGGAAGCCAACTCCGCCATTCGAATTGCTGACGAAAAATCTCTTGGCTTAACTCAGCATCCGTTGAGTAGAAAGGTTTTTATGAAAAGCATTCTGGTTACTGGTGCTTGCGGTTTGGTCGGAAGTGATCTGGTTCTTGCTTTGCAGAAAAAATACGGCGAAGAAAATGTTATCGCACTGGACTATCAAACAGCCTGCAAAAGTTTTCAGGGGATTATTGAACAGGCGGATGTTTGCGATATCGATCGGCTAAAAAACCTCATCCAAAAGTATGATGTCGGGCAGATTTATCCCCTCGCCGGACTGCTCTCCGTCGGCGGAGAAAAAAATCCAGACCGGGCC
>CALAEB010000190.1 GCA_937890875.1 uncultured Anaerolineaceae bacterium
GGATGAATTCATTCCATACTGCCTGTGGTCCCGGAAGAAAAAGCGGGGATACCAACTCAAACGAGGTCAGGAACAGCCAGATCAGGAAGACCAGGATGAAAAAAATAATTCCGGCTCCCCAATAAATTTGTCCGGGGATGTCACGCCGCAGTTCCAGGAGCCGCGATTGCCGCGGCTCCCCTGATTCCGTTTTTTGGAACAATAATACTCGTTGCAAGCTGTATTTATTCAAAATACCCCGCGTCAATCAGTGCGCTCAAATCCGGTATCGTTTCGAATAGTCCGATGCTTTTTGAAACTTCGGCCACATCCTGAATGGTCGTCAGGAAGCTGCCAGCCAGCGCTGTTTTGTTTTCTTCACCGCTGTAGAATTGCACCCCCTCGAAAGCCGTTACCAGGTCTTCCGGAACGGATCCAACCGCTTTTGCGATGATGGCCTGGCCTTCCTGCTTGTTCTGGTTATAGAATTCGAGCGCTTCATCCCAGGAGAGCAGCAGTTTGGTGACGACTTCCGGGTTTTCTTCGGCCCATTTTGTATTCACAACCAGTACGTCGGAAATTAACCCCGGACGTTCGCCCGCTTCGTAAAGAACTGACAAATTACTGTTATTTTTCAAAACTTCGCTGATGTACGGTTCATAGGTCACCGCGGCTGGCACACTGCCTGACAGCAGCGCGGTCCCGGCGTCGGAAGCAGGCATGGGTACCGGGACGATATCCTCGATGCTTAATCCCGACTGGCTCAGCGCATAATTCAGCAGCAGGTCACTGGTGGTTCCCTCTTCATAAGCCATCGATTTTCCGCTGAGATCGGTGATGGCGGTTATCTCCGGTCCTGCCAGAATTGCATCCGCGCTGGTTGAAACGTCTTCCAAAAGAATGAGCTTCAGTTCCAGGCCGACACTGAAGAGTTTGAGCGCAGTGTGGGTGGCTATGTTGGCCGCGTTCATGTCGCCGCTGGCAAAAGCCGCGTTGACTTCTTTATCCTCAATAAAATCAATCAGTTCCACCGCAAGGCCGTTCTTTTCGAAAATCCCTTTTTCCTGAGCGATCCACCAGGGTCCGTACCCGATCCATGGCTGGGTTCCGATGCGTACCTTTACAGGCGCTTCAGCTGCCTGAGCGGCAGTCCCGATGGTGCAGAGACTCAGAACCATCAGCACAAATAAAATAACACTCCAGTTTTTTTTCATGATACCCTCTCAAAAAATGATGAATGATACCGGCGATTTTGTTAATGCAGATTGTTGTTTGAAAGGAGACCCTTTTTGAGCGATGCTCATACCCTCAGGTTTTTTCCAAAAAACGAAGTTTTGCCGGTTTGGGAACGATATGTTATTAATGGCATTTATCCGAACACAAAATGTCTTGTTTCAGAGGTCCGGTATTGACTGTGATCGCAGGCTGCCGGCTAACGCATGAGCGTTCAACCCTTCCGCACGGGCAATCTGTTCCGCTTGCGCGCCCAGACGGGCAGCCGTCTTTGAGTCCAGGTTGACGACGCTGATGATGCGGACAAAATCCCAAAGATTTAAGGGCGAGGAAAACCGGGCTGTCCCGCCGGTTGGCATGATATGGCTGGGGCCGGCAATATAGTCCCCCATGACTTCACAGGAATGCTCGCCAAGGAATACGCCGCCGGCAGCCTGAATGCTGTCCAGCCATCCCCAGGCATCCTTTACCGCGAGACTGACATGTTCCGGCGCGAATTCATTGGACAGCGCAATCGCTTCAGCAATGCTGCCGGTGATCACGGCTCCTCCGCGAGCGGCGAGCGATTGCAGGATAATTTCTTTCCGCCCGAGATCGATCGTTTCCTTCCCGGTGAGAAAGTTCTCGATTTCGGTTTGAACTTTCCCGGCGAAACTGCGTGACGGTGTCAACAGAATGGCCGAAGCCAGGATGTCATGTTCTGCCTGCGCCAGCAGATCTGCCGCGGCCCAGGCAGGATCGGCATATTCATCAGCGATCAGAACCGTTTCCGTCGGCCCGGCGAGACCGTCAATCCCGACGCGTCCAAATACCTGTTGTTTGGCCAATGTGACAAACAGGTTCCCCGGACCGACGATCTTGTCGACCTGAAGAATGGTTTCGGTTCCGAAAGCCAGCGCGCCGATTGCCTGTGCTCCGCCCGCGGCATAAATTTCGTCTGCGCCGGCGATTGCTGCCGCGGCCAGAATGACCGGGTTCATTTCGCCTGTTTGACGTGCCGGCGGCGTGGCAATGACGATGCGTGAAACACCGGCTACCCGGGCCGGGATGACCGACATCAGAACCGACGAGGGCAGCGGTGCGGTTCCGCCGGGGACATAAAAACCGACCTGCTGAATTGGGCGCAGAATTTGCCCCAATGTTCCACCCAAAGATTGATCGATCCATGAAATGAGCGGCTGTTTCCGGTGGAATTTTTCGATGCGGCCGGCCGCTTCTTCCAACGCTGAACGCAGCGCCGGATCCAAAGATGTTAATGCGGCCTGAATGGCTGCTTCCGGAATTCTCGGCTGCGGAATTTCTGCCCAATCCAGGCGTTTGGTCCAGGATTGCAGGGCAGCGTCGCCGTTCCGGCGGATATCCTGCAGGATCCGGCGGACGGCTTCAGCCGGTTGGATCGGTTCACCGAATGTTTGTGCCAATTGCGCGAGCAGTTTTTCGGGCACAGTGATTTCGTCAATTGCGCTCCGTTTTAATATGGTTTGTTTGGCCGTGGTTACGTCCATGATCGAAAACATGTCAGGCTCCTGGTAAATAAAAAAACACTTCCGGATTCCGGAAGTGCATTTGGATACTTTCTGATAGCTGGAATTATGCTATATGTGTAGTTGCACTCACCGGAATGTCGGATATGCCGGGGTGATAATGTGTATTAGCATGATGCTGTATTATCATAATAAAGTAATTTTACCGGACGGATTTTGTGGTGTCAACCCCGAGGAAGTGTGTTTTGTGACATCAGGGTAGGCTGGAAGTATGCTTTGTCAGGGGATGGAATTGTGCAGCGGTGGTTCTATTCCTCCCAACCTGCGGTATTTTAACCCGAAAACGAATATCCATAATCAGGGTATCCGTTTTTTACATCCAAGACGATTATGTTGTTATTTTATGAATCGCACGTCGTTTTTATTGTATGCTGTGGCAAAGTCCACAAGGCTGTACCAGAGACATTCATCAAACTCAACTATCGCCCGATTGCGTGACTGCTTGTCGAATATATGCTCCGAAACCTTATCGAATCCAGGATTGTCTTCCCCAAGTAAAAATATGTTTTTAGAGGTTCCCTTAAGAAATCCTGCCTCTTAATAAAACGTATTAATATGAAGCAGGATTTCTGACGGTAAACGACTGTTTAAGAAAGAGATCGAACGATCTTCGCCATTTCGTCTGCGCAGTCTTCCGCTTGTGGAAATTCGCCTGTATGTTCAAAGAAAGCGTGGCCCATCCCTTTATAATAGCAAAGATGGGTTGAAACGCCGGACTGTCCCAGTTTTTCGCAGAAGATTTGGGCTTCCTGTTTTAAGTAATCATATTCGCCAACAGCCAAAAATGTCGTAGGAAAATGTGCGTAATCAGCAGCTTGCCATGGGGAAAGTAATTGATTGAATAAGTCAGCTTTCGTCTGCGGATAAATTCGAGGTACAGTTCCGATAGAATCCATAAGATCGTGAACCATGAGCAATGCTGCATCCTGATCTTCCTTCATCTCATAAGCATCCCAGGTCCAGCCATAATCAATATCAGGATTCACAACAATAGCTGGATAAAGAAGCAACTGAGCTTTAATCAGGTGTTCCTGATCAAGCAGGCAACACCCGAGCGATAAATTCCCGCCAGCGGAGTCGCCGGAAATGATAATTTTTTTGTTGTCAATTCCCAATTCCTGAGCATGGTCTCTTGCCCAACAAACAACACCCCAGCATTGAAAAAGATTAATTGGAAAGCGGAAATCAGGTGCTAATCCATAATCAATGGATATGACAACTGCCCCCGAACGTTCAGCAAGGAGTTTGCAGGCATTTTCAACCACGCTTGTGCTGCCGCCAAAAAAACCGCCACCATGAATATAGCAGATCAATGGTGCTGGCTGATGGGCTTGTAGTGAATAAATGAAAACTGGTACATCGCCGGCTTCAGTAGAAATCAGACTGGAATTGGTTTTCACACCATGACTAAGATCTGTATTTTGACAGCCCATTGCATCGCGCAAAATTTGAATATCTTCATTGGTTGGATGAAATGGGTCTTTCATTTGATAAGCTTTTGGTAAAGAACGGAACCAATGCGCTGCACGGGGATCCGGGACTCCGGGGCGGTCGGTTTCCGGTACTGGCTTGATTAAGGTTTTGAGGTTTCCTTTCGTTTGGATAGTTGTTTTTTCTCTTAGCACCTTCAAACAATTTTGATAGTCCATAACCTTTTGATCAGCTCCTTACCTAATTTTCTGTGTTGTATTTACGCATGTCAAAGCTGACGGCTACAATAATGATTAAACCCTTTACAACCCACTGCCAATAAGAACTGAGCCCAATAAAAGTCAGTCCGTAGTTGATGATATTAAAAATCAAGACACCGATGAAAACACCGAAGACATTGCCAACACCGCCTGTCATGGAACAACCTCCCACAATACAGGAAGCGATTGCATCCATTTCATATCCGTTGCCATAATTACTGGTGGCTGACCCGGTTCTGGCCGCTTCAAGACAGCCTGCTAAGCCGTAACAGGCTCCTGCCAAGGCAAAAGTGACCATCTGAATCTTGAAAACATTGATACCGGAAACGCGGGCAGCTTCCTGATTGGATCCGCAAGCGAAAATTTCACGGCCGAGGCATGTTTTCGTGAGAAGAATAAATTGAAAAATACAGACAAAAACAGCGATATAAATAATATACGCTCTTCCGATCTGATGTTCAGAAAAGATCCGATTCCAAGTTCAGAAAACGTCTTAAGAAAACCGCCTAACGGTTGAGAATTGTTTGGCGCCTTATTGCAGTAAAGTTGGTTTGCTCCATAGGCGACCATCATGACAGAGAGGGTTGCAAGGAAGGATGGCACTTTCAGCTTTGCGGTTACAAAACCGTTGGAAAGGCCAATCATTAATCCGATCAGTATAGCGGCGAAAATTGGAACAATCAGTGGCATTTCAGGGAGATTGGGCCAGAATTTGATATAGTAATCAGATTTTTGGGCAAGAGAGCCAGCAACGACAGCGGCAAGCCCGACTGTTCGGCCACCGGACAAATCTGCAGCACCGGAGACGAGAATATACATACAGCCCATGGCGACAATGATGCGCGTAGAACTCTGCATCAGAATGTCACGCAGAACACGCAGCGAAAAAAATCTTGGCGACATTATCCCGATGACCAGGATCATCAGAACCATAATGATATACAAGGCATAATTAATAAGGATATACTGTAAGCTGAAATTATTTTTCGTTTTCATTTGTTCAGCACCTCTTCTTCATGTTTATAAGAACTGGCGAGATACATTACTTTTTCATCTGTAGCTGTTGGACCGTCAAGGATCCCTGACAAATGACCCTCGCACATGACGGCAATACGGTCAGACATTCCCAGCAGTTCAGGCATTTCTGAACTGATCATGATGATGGTTTTCCCTTCGCTGGCCATTTTTTCCATAAGTGAATAAATTTCAAATTTAGTACCAACATCGATTCCTCGGGTAGGTTCATCCAGGATCAGAATTTCGGGATTGATGAGCATCCAACGCGCGAGCACGGTTTTTTGTTGATTCCCGCCTGATAGATAACGAATTTCCGTTTTTATGGAAGGTGTTTTAATTGAAAAGGCTTGTACATAATGCTCGGCGTCCGCACTGCGTTTTCTATTGTCAAGGAATAGCCCCTTTTTGTAATGTGCTTTATTGGCTGTTTGTTTTGTTAAAACTACGTTTTCCATAACAGAGAAACGCGGGATAATACCGCTGGCACGGCGTTCTTCCGTCAGCAACGCCATATTGCTTTGAATTGCATCTTCTGGCGAGTGAACCATGACTGGTTTTCCGTTAATCAGCAGTTCCCCGTTTGAAATTTTACGCAGCCCAAAGATCGATTCAACAAGTTCTGTTCGCTGTGCTCCGACAAGACCGCCAATGCCGAATATTTCTCCGTGGCGCACGGAAAAGCCAATGTCTTGAAAGCTGTGTCGGCTAACGCCTGTGAAATGACGAATTTCCAGACAAATAGTCTCCTTGGGCTGGTGAGCTTTGGGCGGAAAGCGGTTGCTCATTTCCCGCCCGACCATTCGCTTTACAATCAAATCTGTGTTCAGCTCATCTGAAGGCCAGGTTCCAATGATTTTCCCATCACGCATGATGGTCACTTCCTGAGCAATTTTAAGAATCTCATCAATTTTGTGAGAAATATAAATAATAGCTACACCTTTTGCTGTTAGTTTATGAATGATGCGGAATAGTAACTCTGTTTCAGCTTCTGTAAGTGAAGAAGTTGGTTCATCCATAATGATAATTTTTGCGTTAAATGAAACAGCACGCGCTATTTCCAACATTTGGCACTGCGATGATGAAAGTGTTCCTGCCTGAGCATATGGATCAATATTGATTTCAAGCTCATTAAGCAGCGCTTTGGTGTCGTTATATAGTTTGTTGTCGTCAACCCAACGGATACCGAATATTTGATGGTATGGGACGCGTCCAACCCAAATGTTTTCCATCGCAGAACGAGTCCGGATGGATTGAAGCTCCTGGTGGATCATTGCGATTCCATGATCCAGTGCATCTCGCGGGTTGATCAAATGGATCGTCTGACCTTCGATGATAATTTCACCTTCATCCGGATGATACATTCCAAAGGCACATTTCATTAATGTTGATTTTCCGGCGCCATTTTCTCCCATCAGCGCATAGACTTTGCCTGGCTTTACGACAAAATCAACTTGATCAAGCGCTTTAACGCCAGGGAAAGATTTGCTGATGTTCTTCATTTCTAAAATGTATTCAGGATCTTTCATTGAGCCTCCCCTGCTGGCTGATTTATTTAAACAGCCGGAGATAATCACATCCGGCTGTCTTCTAAATTACACTAAAAAGGATTAGAACGCTGTCTCATTGATGTCATAGCTGG
>CALAEB010000191.1 GCA_937890875.1 uncultured Anaerolineaceae bacterium
GGAAGACCAGCTTTGAAAATGGTTTGACTCCGCCCAGTTCCGTAACCGGCGAATATGCCGAAGACAATGAGGCCTTTTTGGCTGGTCAGGTCGCGCTTTCTGTCCACTGGAATGCGGCTTATGCCACGTTGAACGCCGAAAGCTCCCCGATCCATGGAAAAATCGCGGTGACTGCACCGCCTGCCGGTCCTGAGGGACGCTTTGCGTATAACCATACGTTGGGCGTTGGCATCAGCAAATTCAGTGAACACAAGGAAGAAGCTGCCCGCTGGATTGCCTGGCTGTATGGCGAAGAAGCCGCTAAGCTCTACGCTGAAGCCGGCGGCATCCCTCCGCACACAACGGTCTTGAACGAAATGTCTGAACAGCGCCCCGATTTCGGTTATATGGTCGATGTGGTCGGACAATATGGCAAAAATCTGCCCCCGACAGCCGGTATCATCGAAGATCTGGCCTGTCAGGACCTTTCCAACGCATGGACCGGTGTTGTCTCGATTGAAGAAGGGCTGAAAAGTCTGCAGGCGAACAGCGAAGAAGAAATGGCCAATTGGCAATAGTTTTATCCGCGGATAAAACCTTAATCCGGTTTATCCGGATCTAGCAAAAGATTTCCGGATGCAGCTTCTGCCCCGGCCGCATCCGGAAAAATTTGTAGGGAACAGTTGGTTTGCAGTTTTTGGTCCCGGCTGCCTGAAAGGATTTTCTGAGGAATATTCAGATGGATCCCGGATGAAAAATCGGTGAGGAGTCAGGTTATGCGACGCCAAAGAATCAAATATAAACGAATTATCGGATGGCTGTTATTAGCTCCAATTATTATCTGGCTGGTGTGCTTTGCTTTGGCGCCTATGCTTTATGGTTTTCGGCTCAGTTTTTATAATGCCAGAATTACAAATATTAATAATCCCGAATTTATCGGTCTGAATAACTATATTAAACTTTTTCAAAGTTCGGATTTTCGCGCTTCCTTGTTATGGAGTCTGCGGTTTGCGCTGATCGCTACGACGATTCAAATGGTAGTGGGAGTTTTAGTTGCTCAGTTATTCAACCGCCATTTCCCGGGGAAAAGTGTCGCGATCACCTTGTTTTTGTTGCCTATGGTTATTTCTCCTTTTTTGATGGGGACAATGTTCCGGCTGCTGTTTAATGAGTTTGTCGGTCCGATCGCGTATCTGCTGAGCGGAATCACCGGCACCACCGCACTGCTGGGTGTCTCCTTTGTGAATTCGACCATTCTTGGGGCGGATTCCATTAATCGGACGCCATTTGTTTTCATTAATGTTTATTCCGCGATGCAGGGCGTTTCGCAGGAACTGATCGAGGCCGCGAAAGTAGACGGTGCGAATGCAGTCCAGCGGCTCTGGCATGTGACTTTCCCGATGATTTCCTCGATTCTGTGGGTCACATTCCTGGAAAAGCTTTTGGCATCTTTTCTTGTTTTTGAACTGGTTTTTGCGCTTTCAGCCGGCGGCCCCGGGTCATTCACGCAAAGCGTCAGTATTTTTATTTACCGGCGGGCTTTCCAGCGCAGTGATTACGGTATGGCGAATGCCGCCTCGTTTACGCTGGCAATTCTGCTGTTGGTCCCTTCGCTTTACCTTGTGAAGCGGATGCTGAAAGGAGTGAAATAAGTTATGAGCCGCAAAACGAGAAAAATCCTGTCAACGGCTGCGATTCTCCTGTTGGTCATTGGGATCCTGGTGATATTTGATATCGGGGTATTTACAAATTTTCTGACCTCATTCAAAAGTGAAGCCGATATTTCGTCTTATCCGCCGAAATGGCTGTTTAAGCCGGTGCTGACCCATTATCAGCATGTCTTTTCCAAAGGCGGATATAACTTTACGCAATACTTGACAAACAGCCTGATCATTGCAATTTTTTCAACCATTCTTGCCACGCTGATCAGTATCCCGGCTGCGTACAGTATTGTCCGCTACCATGGCTTTGGCGAAACGATATTAGGTGCGACCATGCTTTTGCGCCTGATGCCGGCCTTGGCCCTGGCCATCCCAGTTTTTCTGATTTTTAACAAATTTAAGCTGATCGATACTCATATTGCCATCATTTTTATGCATAGCCTGTTTATTATCCCGACTTCATTGCTGCTCTTTATCGGTTATATCCAGGATTTGCCGAGAGAGATCGAAGAGGCGGCGGAAATTGATGGCGCAAATACCCTCCAGATGCTTACGAACATCCTTATCCCGGTCATTAAGCCTGGAATAGCGTCAACCGCGATTTTGGGATTCATCACCAGCTGGAATGAATATCTGTTCAGCAGTATTCTGAGTTTTAAAAAGTCGATTACGGCGACGGTTGGGACATCTTTCTTTATCACCTCTTATCAGGTGGAATGGGGTCCGATGGCTGCCGCGATTACAATTTCTTCGATTCCGACGATTATTTTCATATTTATTGCTCAGCGAGCGCTGATTCGCGGCATGACGGCCGGGTCGGTAAAAGGCTGAAAGAAAAGATAGGGATAAAATATTCATATGACGAAAAACGAGAAACTGAAGACCTTTTTAACTGCAACGAAAGGCGGGATCATTATTTCCTGTCAATCTTCATTGGGCGATCCGACACATTCCCCCGAATTCATGGTGGCTTTCGCTGAATCGGCTTTACGCGGAGGCGCGTCCGGTTTGCGTGTGAATGGCGTGGAAGATATCCAGGCAATCCGAAAACGAGTGGATCTGCCGATTATCGGGATTTGGAAGCGGCCCGGGCTGGATGCGCATGGCATTTTGATTACGCCGACATTTGATGATGCCTGCCGATTGGTTGAGGCCGGAGCGGATCTGATCGCGCTGGATACCACCGCCCGTGTGCGCCCGAATCAGGAAAACGTTGCGGAAATTGTAACCCGAATCCAAACAGAATTGCATACGCCTGTAATGGCGGACTGTCACGTATTTGAGGATTCGGTGCGGACGGGTGCGGATATTGCCGCCCCGACCTTGTCTTTGGATGATACTTCTGACGAATATACGCCTGATTTCCCGTTAATTGAAGAATTGCTGAGGAGGCAGAAGCGGCCTGTTATCGCTGAAGGCAGGTTCTGGAATCCGGATGACGTGATTCATGCATTTACCCTTGGTGTCCATGCCGTTGTGATTGGTTCTGCCGTTACCAGGCCGTGGCTGATTACCGAACGTTATGTTCGGGCAAGCCTGAAAAATCGTTCTCGCGAAGCGTAGTTTTATGAACCGATATGCGATTGGTATTGATTCAGGCGGGACGAACATCCGGATCGGGTTAATTTCTGACGAGGGAAAAATAATCCGGCTCCACCGCGAGAAAAATGTCGGCGCGAAAACGCTGCAGTTTGACCTCTGTTTTCGGCAGATGGCGCACATGATCGATTCGTTTTTGCAATTGGAAGAAGTCAGGAGTGTCCGGCTGGAAGGGATTGGCGTCGGCTGTTCCGGTCAGATCAACAGAGACGGAGAATTGTTCGGGCATAACCGGGAACCTGATTATTCGTTCCAACCGGTCCCGATTCAGGCGATGCTTCGGGAGCGGTACGGAATGGAAGTGAAAGTTATCAATGATTCCCAAGCCGCAATCTATGGAGAAGCCCAATACGGAGCAGGTCAGGGATATAAGGATATCGTCGGATTCACTATCGGTACCGGAATCGGCGGGGCAGTGATTATTGATGGAAAAATTTGCCGGGGTTCCATCGGACTCGCCGGGCATCTTGGATTCCTGATTGTAAATTATGATGGAAAAATGTCCCGGGCAGGCGTTCCAGGCGTGGTGGAAGATATCGCTTCCGGAACCGGAATCACCCGTATTGCGCAGGACGCGGTCCGGGAAAATCCGCAGCGCGGCGCAGCCATATTAACGTTGGCGGGCGGATCTGTTGACGAAATCACCAGTCCGATTGTGTTTTCGGCAGCCCGGACCGGGGATGCGTTTGCCAGTGAAATTATCGCGTATTGCGGTACCGTTCTGGGATATGCCGTGGCCAGTATGATTCATGCGGTTAATCCGGAAATTGTGATTCTTGCAGGCGGTGTGGCTGAACAGGGTGAATATGTGTTGGGACCAGTCCGGAAAGTTGTCGAGACCCAGGTAATTTGGACTGCGCGAAGAACCCCGGTGGAGATCGCCAAATTGGGAGAACATGCCGGGGTGGTTGGTGCAGCGGCGCTCCTGTTGGTGCATGGAAATGAGTCTATGTAGCGGGAATTCGATGAAA
Organism: uncultured Anaerolineaceae bacterium; assembly: GCA_937890875.1. Taxonomy (GTDB): domain Bacteria; phylum Chloroflexota; class Anaerolineae; order Anaerolineales; family Anaerolineaceae; genus Flexilinea. The sequence continues at coordinate 4,211 of CALAEB010000191.1, forward strand.
AAGATATGATTCGCGGTTATCGGGGAAAATATCGGGCTGCCCTTTTTGAGGATTGTATTCCGTTCTGGCAGCAAGACGGTTTTGACCGGGAGAATGGTGGTGGCATTGGATAATTCGCTTTTGAATTCTTTCCTGTAAAAAATATCAGACGGGTGCGGGACCAGACGGCAGTTTCCGCTCATAAAACAGCAGTGTTGTGCTGCCGTATTTCCGCTCGTCAAAACATTCGAAATTCTCCAGTTCCAGCTTCTCCATCTCAACCGGGTGGATCTGTACGATAATCCAGCCGTCATCGGTCAGCCAGCCGTCATTCTGATCCAGAATTCGCATTGTCTTCTGCCACATCTCTTTATATTGCGGCGGTGCGACGTAAATGTATTCGAATTCCCGGTCCGGAATCGAGCGCAGAATGTTGAAAACGTCCCCCAGAATAACCTTGGATTGCTTTTCAAAGCGGGTGCGCTGGATGTTTGCCTGAATGGTTTTGAACGCGTTTTTGTTCGCGTCGGAAAACCGCGCATAGACGGCGCCTCTGCTGAGCGCTTCCAGCCCGATCGAGCCGGTCCCGCCGAACAAGTCGAACATGGAGGCGCCGACAATGTCGGTTCCGATGATGTTAAAAACGGATTCTTTTACTCTGTCGGTTACCGGACGGGTGCTGTCTCCGGGTACACCCTGGAGCCGCATTCCTTTCGCGGAGCCGGCAATAATTCTTGGCGTTGGCATGAGTTAATATTTCTGTTGGTCCGGCAATTTGAATTCGGGAAACAATTTCCTTTTTGTTCGGCATGTGCCTGAGCCGGAGTTTGTTTATTGTACGTCGTTGTAAGTCCAGAAACGATTGG
>CALAEB010000192.1 GCA_937890875.1 uncultured Anaerolineaceae bacterium
GTCAACAGGATCGTCCCGCCGGTAACGATAATGCTGTTCAGAAAATAACGCCCCATATTCCCGACAGTCAGCGCGGCCTCATAATTCGACCACAGCCACTGCCGCGGCAGGCCGATCATGTTCTCGCCGAATATCTCGCTGTTGTCTTTCAAGGAGAAGGTGAACATCCAGTAAAGCGGAAAAATCTGAACGAGTGACCAGAAAATTAAAACGGCATAAACGAATTTATTCCCGATACCCTTTTTCATTTAATACTCCTTCACCTTAAACAGCCGCTTGATCAGGATCGCGAAAAAGAAGCAGAGGAAGATGATAAAAACCGCGATCGCGCTGCCGAAACCGTATTTATTCCGCCCGAAGATCTGCGCCACCATCAGCGTCGAAGGCACCTCGCTGGCATGCGCCGGGCCGCCGTTCGTCAGCACATAAATCAGGTCGAACGCTTTCAGTGAACCGGTCACCGCAAAGACCACGCAGACCTGAAGCACAGGACGCAGCAATGGAATGGTGATGTACCGCGCCAGACTGAACCCGGAGGCCCCGTCCATAATGGCCGCCTCATTAATTTCCTGGGAAATATTCTTGATGCCGGCGTACATCAGGAGCATATGGTATCCGACATACTGCCAGAGGATCGGGATAAAGACCGCATACAGCGCCGTGTTCTGGTCGCCGAGCCAAACCCGGGTCCATTGATCCAGTCCCAAAGCGCGCAGGCCGGCATTGATCAGGCCATAATCCGGGTTATAAATTTTCATCCACAGCTGGCCGATTACGACTGTCGAAATCAGGACCGGCGTGAAAAATAATCCCACAAAGAATTTTTCCCCTTTCACGCCTCTTGCCAGAACAATGGCCAGGAACAGGGAAATCGGCAGCTGAATGACGACCGACAAAAAAGCCAGCAGCAGCGCGTTTCGCAGCGTCTTGGGAAATCCGACCGATTTCGAAGTGAAAAGGTCGATATAATTCTTGAGGCCGACAAAGGTGCCTTCAGTGATCCCGTCCCATTTGTAGAGACTGTAATTGATCGACAGGAAGATCGGAATAATGATAATGCCAACAAACAGCAGCACCGCCGGCAGCAGAAAGAGGATCACCGCGATTCGATTCTGTCTGAAATTTCTCATAAAAGTCCTAAACCGTGTTGTTTAATTGTAGTCAAAACACTCCTTGAAGACAGGGAACCATACGCCAGGCCGGTAATTCGAGTTTTCGTTTTGAAAGAAAGATTCTCTGCAGTTGTTTTGTTTCCGCGCAAAACGCGGAAACAAAACAACTGCAAGCTTTCCGCTTATTCGAAACAGAGCCCCATATTTGGTTCGAGTGTCAAAAGTCGAATTACGGAAAGAAGAAACTGCTGTTCTATTTTTCGGCAGCTTACTGACTTTCACATCCCAATCATATTTTGAATTGCCGGCGACAGATATTTCAGATCATCGGGCAAAAGAGGCAGAATCCTATTCCGTCGGAAAGCGAACGGGTGCCCGGCGGAAACCGGACACCCATCCAATTCTGGATTAATTTTCCAGCTGTTCGGCCATCAATTCGGCAAATTCAGCCGGCGTGATGTTCTTCACATAGAGTTCCTGCAGCAGCGACAGGTATTCACCGGCGTCTTCCGCTTCCATCAAAGTGTCAAACCAGAGCGTGAACGAGGTTGCGTTCTTTGCGTAATCGGCCACTTTTTGGGTCAGCGGATTCACTTCGCTCGCGTCATAATCGACGGTCCAGGCCGGGACGCCGGCGCCGGAAAGATAAGCGTATTTGGAAACAGCCCGGCTGATCTCAAACGCGGCTTTGGCGGCCAGGTCAGGGCTCTTGGTGGAAGCTGAAACCATCAGCGTATCCGAAGCGCCGCCCATGAAATCGGTGATTTTCGCGTTTTCGGGATTAATCACCGGGATCGGAGCCACGTCGAAATCTTCCGGATTCTCCGGATCGGTCTGGATTGAGCCGGCCATCCAGGAACCGGTGGTAAACATCGCAACCGTTCCATTGTAGAATAACTGGCTGGCCTCATCGTTGGAAATGCCGGTGGCGGAGCCAACAAACGCGCCCATATCCACCAATTCCATCAATTTTTCCGTTGCGGCAACAAAGTCCAGATCGTTATAACTCTGACCTTCTTTCTTGAGCGCAGCGGCGACTTTCTGCGGACCGGCCGACTTCAAGGTCAGCGCGTCATGCGTCATAGCCAGCACCCAGGTGTCGCGAACGGAGATGCCGATCGGTGTGACGCCGTCATCCAGGAATGCCTGGCAAACTGTGACCCAATCCTCGAAGGTTTCAGGCGCCGTCAGTCCGCGTTCCTCAAACATCTTGCGATTGTAGAACATGACGGAAACCGGAGTCACATAGGAAACGCCGTACAATTTGCCATCATAAATCACATTGCCGAGCGCCGCTTTGGTGATCCCGTCCGCATAAGCGTCATAATAGGCATCCAGCGGAAGCACTTTCCCGGATTCAACAAACGCGCTGGAAAAACCGCCGCCCCAGGTGAAGAAAATATCCGGCAGATCATTGGCCGCGACCGCGGATTTGATCTTCGTTTTATAGGATTCATTCTCAAAAGTTTCCATCTTGATCGTGACATCCGGATTCGCTTCTTCAAATTCTTCAATCGCCCGGATATAGGCCGGATGGAAGGCGTCACTTTCCGTGGCGATCGTCCAAAGCGTAATCTCTTCAGCGCTCACTCCGATAAAAGAACAGCAGAGCAAGGCAAAGACAGCCAATAACAAATACTTCTTCATTTTTCTCCTCCTCAAGAACTGAAAAATTATTTCCGGTATCCGAATCAGCAGGACAGGCAGTTTTCACAACAAATGATCGTTTTTTATGCTGATACTTTTAAAAAGATCCGAGATACCGACGTTAATTCAATTATATGGAGCGGTTCCGAATGTTGAATGGACAATTTTTACATCGATATGGAAAATTTTTACTTGTTTTTTTAATGCGGCATCCACCGGAACGAAGAGACCGGAATTCGAATTTTGAAAAAAAGTTCTGCCACTGTCTTGTTTCTTATTCGAAAAGAACCCGCTTATTTCGAATTGCCGCCGGAGAAAAAATAACCCGCTTTCCCTGCGTGATCGCGTCAGAATAAGGTGCTTAACGCAATCCGGAAAGAGCGGAACGGGTGCAAAAAAAGTTTGACCGGCAAAAGAGCAGGAATCTGTTTGCCGGTCAAGAAAGGAAAGTTGTATAAACCGATAATATCAATTCTTTTTGATCAACCCAATAATAAACAGCAAAACAATCGAGCCGATCAACGCCGTTACAAGCGAACCGAACGCGCCGCTTCCGGTGGAAACGCCGACAAAATTAAACAGCCATCCGCCGACATACGCGCCGATTACACCGACAATCAGGTTCCCAACCAGGCCGAAACCGCCGCCCTTCATGATTTTCCCGGCCAGCCAACCCGCGACCAGCCCGATGATCAAAAACAAAAATAAACCTAATTCACTTGCCATGTTCCAACTCCTTTTTGAAATAAAAATCTTTTCATAACTTTATTATAGTTAGATATACGGTTTATTTCCGTTTTTCGCGCAACCTGGCAGCATTTCGAAACATAAAAAAGATAATTCGCATCGGGAAAAAGATGCAAACCTACCCGTTTCACCCAAAAGGAGCCTCAGCCGACAGGCACTCCGCCAGCCTGCCGGAATCCATCTTCAGCACACGGTTCCCAAACCCCAAGGCATCCAATTCATGCGTGACGATCAGGACCGTTGTCCCGGTCTGATGGATCCGTGAAAACAACTGCATTACCTCGGCAGCCGATTTCACGTCCAGATCCGACGTCGGTTCATCCGCGATCAGAATATCCGGTGAATTCACCAACGCCCGCGCGATAAAGACCCGCCGCAGTTCTCCGCCGGAAAGCTGAGCCGGATACATATCCGCCAGGTGCTGCAATCCCACCTCCTCCAGCAGAAAAGAAGCCCTCCCGGAGATGTCCCCTTCCCGCTTGTCCAGGAAAAAGGGCAGCCGGACATTATCAAAAACAGAGAAATTCGCGAGCGCGCTGACGCCCTGCGGGACATATCCGATGCGGGCATTCCGCAGCCGGGACAGGTCATCATCCGGTAAATTTTCCAGGCTTATCCCGTCAAAAAAGACACTGCCGGAGGTTGGTTTCAGCAGTCCCGTCAGCATATTGAGGAACGTGCTTTTCCCGCTGCCCGAGCGGCCGATAATGCTGATAAATTCGCCCGCCGCGACCGACAGGCTGACGTGATCCACAGCGGTAAACGTATTCTCCCCGCGACGGTATTCTTTCGTGAGTTGATCCACTTCCAGCAGCATCATTCGTTCTCCCGTATAGCGGTATAGATCTCAAATTTTCCCAATTTCAGCGCCGTACAGAGCGCCGCCAACGGCCCGGTCAGAAAAGAGATCAAAAAACTGATTCCCGCCGCGGCCAGAATAACACCGACAGACGGCTGCAGATACGGCAGATTCACAATTGACTGAATATAGGTGCTGAACGGGAATACGACCAGTGCCGCAGCAGCAATACCGCTTAACGATCCGGCAAGACTGATCAGCACGGACTCCATCATCACCAGCCCGGCCAGTTTGCCCTTGGTCGCACCCAGAACCCGGTAGAGACTGAACTCTTTCCTTCGCTCACTGAACGTCACCGAAAAGACAACGCCCAGCACGACCACGGACAGGACCCCAAGGACTGCAGCCAGAATGACAATATAGACCGTTAAGCCGTTCAAACTGCCGGAAACGTCACTGATCACGTTTTTCGCCACGACTACATGAACACCTTCAAGCGCATATGCCTGAAGAATCCTGTTCGCAACCTCTTTGACATCATATCCGTTCGCAAGCTTGATCATCACCGAAGAAATCAGATTTTCGTCCTGTGCGACCGGATTTTCCTGAAGCCTTTCCGATTCCCTGGCCGCCTTCCTGGCCGTATCCAGATTCATGAATACGCTCGTATCGAACCCCATGCCGGTTTTGTCCAGCCGCGCGGCCACCCGGAAGGTAATGCCGAAAAATTTCAGCATCTGTCCGGGCTCGGCATTGATACTGCTGCCGACGTAAATATCCCCTTCAGCCAGCGGGTCACCAACCTGAGAAGACAGCCACGGCTGGATAATAAAATCCGTCTCCGGATCATACCCGATTAATTGGATCGGGTATGAACAGCATCCGGCACGTAGCGTGGCAATATAAATCTGCGGTGAAGTCCGCTGTACGCCCTCGATTCCGGCGACGTCATCCGTTACGCCGGAATCAAAATAAAAGGTGCTTGGTTCGCCTCTCAGCAGCGCGCTCTGCAGATCCGCTTCATAACCATAAGGTACCGCCATAATATCCGCGCCCAGCCGGTTCGACAGGCTGGTCACCCCGTTTTCAAGGCTCTTAATCAGGATCGCCCCGCCGAACAACATGAAAGAAAACAACGCCGAGAGCAGGATCAAGCTGAGGCTCCGCCCTTTTTTCCGCCGGAGATTATTCAGCGCGATCACATAAGTTGTCAAAGACAATTGCTTCACAAAGACGCCTTCGTTGTTCCGGAGCCGACTTCACCGGCGCTGAAAAAACTCACGACGCAAAAGAGGATCAAAAGCGCATGCAAAACATATAATGCGGGGAAAGTGGTCGTCCGGCAAGTCATTGTTTCCATCGCGCAGCCGCCGATCAGAAAAGCGGGGACAGCAATCCCGACCAGGCTTGTCAGGAGCGTGGAAACGGATATGAATTTCCGGGTCTCGGCGGATTTTGCAAAAAACAGCAGCAAGCCGCCGCAGAGGATGAGAAAACCGATCCCGATTTCCGCTCTGCCGCTCCAAAAACATTTCATCGGGACTGTCCCGCCGTCGACCAATTCAAGCATATGGCTGCATGGCGGAAAAATCACCGTCGGAACCAGAATCACCAGCAGCCCCCAAACAGACACAATCAACCCTTTCAGATTTCTATTTTTCATCATTTTTCTTCTTTTCCCGGACCAATCGTCCGAAATTTATTGTGTGAATCGGCGTCCGCGAGCACAGGACCATGATTGTTTTTTCCATAAAAACAACCGCACCGATACCCAATACGCAGCCCAATCCGGTTTCCCGGAACAGAACGCCGGTTTGTCCAAACAAGTCCTCAGCGATTCGACGTTCAGCACTCGAACCGCATTTCAAATTGTGAATGAACCCTTTGCTTCATTCACAGCCGGCACAGGCGGAGCAGTGATATCCCAGCAACACGCCCCGGAATTCGAATTTCGTCTCCAGCCCCTCCGTATACATCACCCGATCGTCCGAAGTCACAAAAACCGCCTCAAAACCGCCTTCTTTCTCATAAAATTCAAGCGCTTTATCCAATCCCATAATCAGCAGCGCGGTCGAATAAGCCTCGCACAATGCGCCATTATCCGCAACAACGGTCACGGACCGCAAATCGCTCGCGGCGGGATACCCGGTCTTCTTATCCAGGATATGGTGATAACGGTGGTCATTTTTTACAAAAAACTGCTCATAATCACCTGAAGTTGAAAGGAACTGATCCGTCAGCATCAGCACCCCCAAACAGGTCATTTTTTCTGCATCCGCCGATTTGATGCCGATCCGCCAGGGGGAACCATCCGGTTTTGCACCGATAGCGGCCAAAGAGGATGATCCGAGGAAGATCAGCCCGCTTTCGACATCATACTGCCGCCAGAGCGCAGCCGTCTGGTCTGCGGCAAACCCTTTCGCAATGCCGCCCAGGTCCAGACTGGCGCCCAGATGAGTCCGGTAATTGCCGGCAAAATCCGTTTCAAGATTACGGTAATCGCATGAGAGCAGCACTCGCTGAATCTCAAATGGGTCCGGCAGTTTCTTCCGCTGCCGGTTTGCGATATCCCATAAATCGACCAATCGTCCGATCGTGGGATCATACACGCCGTGTGTGCTTCGCGCATAAAACAACGCCTGCCGCAGCACAGCGTCCGTCTGATCCGAAACCTCAATCCACTCCCCCGCTGCGGAGAAATTCAGCCGTGAGATTTCACTCTCCGGATGCATGCGGGAAAGCCGGTTGTTTAATGTTCCGATCAGCTTTTCGGCAGCATCCAGCGCTTCCTGCGCCCGGCCGCCACTTGCCCGCAGGTTCATAATCGTCCCCATGGACGGGAACATTCGGGAAGTTTCTTCCGCGGAATCGGCGGTTGGAACGGACGGCTGTCCGAATTCCGGGCGGATCAATTTATTTTGAAGTTGAGCATCTTTTCTGAACATATGATTTTCTCAGCCATACAGCATATTGACCAAAGTTGAAACAGCAAAACGATCCGAATTCTGAAGTCACGATCTGGGTGGCAAAAAAACAGGTTATTCCCCCGCCTGTTCCAGCGCACTCTCGACAGCTTCGACAAACTGGTTATATGAAATCGTAGCGCCGGTAATGGCATCCACATCGGACAATTTTTGTGTTTCTTCGAGTTGTTCGGCATATTTCGCCATTGCGTTCACGGCCAGCTGCGCTTTTTCATAGAAATCCGGGTTGGAAATTTCTCCGCCCACCTTTCCGTATTCCGCATCTTTCAGGCTGCCGTCCGCCTGCCAGGTGACGAATTCGCAGTCGCTGATCTTATTTTCTGCGATGACAATCGTTGCCTCGCCATAAGCGCCCCGGTCGTCCGGATTGCTTGCTCCGCTGTAAGTACCGTCTTTATAAACGGTACTTCCTTTGCATCCCGTTAACAGGGAAGAAAAAAACGTTGAAATCAGCACCAGACTAAAAAGCCTTTTCCTCATCGTACCCGCCTCCTATTTCTGATGATTTTTCTGATGATTCTCCGAAATTGCCGCAATCCGTCCGTGTTCCAGGACAATCGTCCGCTGCGCCTCCTCGGCCACTTCCGGATCGTGCGTAACAACAATAATCGTGCTGCCTTCCCGGTGCAGCTGACGGAATATGTCCAGCACGATGTTTTCATTCGTCTCATCCAGATTCCCGGTCGGCTCATCCGCCAGAATCAGCATCGGATAATTGATCAATGCCCGGGCAATACAGACGCGCTGCTGTTCGCCCCCGGAAAGCTGGCTGGGCAGATGTTTCGCCCGGTTCGACAGGCCAACCCTTTCCAGCGCCTGCATCGCTTCTTTTTCGTCCGGAAGGCTGTGATAATACTGAGCGACCATCACGTTTTCAAGCGCAGTCAGATAATTAATCAGATGGAATTGCTGAAAAATCAGGCCGATTTTATCCCGGCGGATCGCGGTCAGATTTTTCGGGGTCTCCCGGGAAATGTCCGCTCCGTCCAGAATAACCGCGCCGTTCGACGGTTTATCCATACAGCCGACAATGTTCATCATGGTTGTTTTTCCGGAACCGGAGGGCCCCATCACCGCCAGCCATTCTCCCTGCCGGACAGACAGATCAATATGCTGCAAAGCTTTCACACTGCCGTATATTTTGGATACATCTTTCAGTTCTAATAAATTCATTTGCCAGTTTCCTTTATTCACCGCGTAAAACGACCGCAGGATCAACATCCACTGCGCTTCGCACAGGAATCAGACACGCGACGCCGGTGATCACAATCGAGGCAAGCATTGTGACCGGGATGAGCGGCAGCCCGAATGAAATCGGCCGGTTGAAGACGTTCAGGCTGACCGCCTGCGCAAAAAGAAATCCGAGGATGACACCCAGCAGTCCGCCAAAGGCACCCAGAACAATCCCTTCGCCCAAAAAGTCTTTAATGATGCTCTCATTGGAAGCGCCCAGCGCTTTTTTCAGCCCAATCTCTTTGCGCCGTTCCGTCACAACTGCCATCATGGTCGTCGCCACACAAATCATGGTCAGCAACAGCACGACAACGGTGACCAGATACACCAGCGACTGAAGTTTGGTCAGCACGGCCCCTTCCGATTGTGTAACCCGTTTGACCAGCCGGGGTGTAACCGCCGGAACATTTGTGCCGATCCGGCTGACGATGGCGTCCAATGTTTCACCGGAGGCGGAAATACTGCATTCGACCACGTCAATTTCATCCGCATTGCCCATCGCATTTTCCAAATCCTGCATGGACATAAAAATAAATTCTTCTTCTTTTCCGCCGGTCTGGATAATCCCGGAAAGTGTAAAATCACGGCTGAAACTCTTCCCGCTGGCGTCCGTACCCGTGATGGTTAATGGACTGCCGGGGAGCAGGCGAATCAGATCCGCCACGGCCTCCCCCACCAGCACCGAGCCCGGTTCCGTCGGCCATTGTCCGTTGACGAACCAATAAGGACTGGTCTTTTTAACTTCCGCGAGGTCGGTTCCGGCCGCCATAAACGGCTGTTCGTTAATCTTTACGGTCTGATACCGGTAGGGCGCAATCCCGACCACGGAATCAGCCGGGAAATAAGCCATCGCTTCTTCCACATCCGCAGCGGAAAGAGAAGGCTCATCTCCGGAAGGAACCAGAATCAGGTTGGCTCCATAGGAACGGAATTCCTGTCCCATTTGGCGCGGGATATCATGATAAATCGTGAGCAGGCCGGAAAGAACCGTCGCGCCGATCGCCACAGCCAGCAGCGCCACCAGCATCCTTGAACGGCGGCGGATCAGCGAACCGGATATCATGCGCAAATACATCGTCTGTTTTTTCATTTTGTTTACCTGCCGTGCAGAACTTCTGCCGGCCGAAGGGAAAGCAGAAGCCGGATGGACGGAATGCTGCCCGCCAGCGTCACAATAAACACCAGCACGGCGACCAGCGGAATGACC
>CALAEB010000193.1 GCA_937890875.1 uncultured Anaerolineaceae bacterium
ATATAAGCAGGATCGGCATCGTAGTAATAGTTGATGTTCAACGCTGCATCCACACCACCGAAGGTCGGCCACAGGCGGACTTCGTATTTGCCGGTCTTCTCGGCTTCTTCAACCAATACCGGGTAGTTCTGCATAATCACATGGCGGTCCTGCATGTCCAGTTCGCCCTGGATCACGGCCATGTTCAAAGCGTCCGCGCTCTGATAGGTGATGAAGTTGATCTGATCGATGTACGGCAGCTGCTGTCCTTCGGTATCCACGAGCGGATAATACGGATTGCGGACCAGTGTGTAGATCGGATCGTTAATGGTGGTCACGGACATCCAGGGGGCCATCACCGGGCGGTCCGGATTGCGGAACGGAGCCTGGCGGTTTTCAAAAAGCTGTTTCCAGTTTTCGAAGGATTCTTTTTTCGCCAGCGCGTTCAGTTCGTCAACATCCGCATACTTTGCATGGAATTGCTTCAGATAAGCGGACGGCAGGAACATCGGGACCAGGTTGTCGCGGTTGTCCATTGCGGCGACTTCCATCGGAACAGTGTTGATCGGGTCTTTGAAGGTGAAAACGACCGTGTATTCATCCGGAGCAGTAACTTCAACCAGCGATCCGTCAATGTTATAGAGCCACGGCAATTTTGCGGGAGTAAGATCCGGGTAGGTATAGTAATCATCAAACCAGAACAGGATATCCGCTGATGTGAACGGGGATCCATCCGACCATTTTGCGCCCTTGAGCAGTTCGAATGTCCAGACGGTGTAGTCTTCATTCGGGGTCAGGGATTTAATCAGGTAGGGATAGGTTGCGGTGCCGTCCTGGGTAAAGCGGACAAGCGAATCGTATACCCAGCGAACGTAGCTGTTGTGATCGTTCGGGCCGGTGATGCCGCGGCGAAGCGTTCCGCCGTAAACGCCGACAGAATCAAGCGGCGTGACCACATTGGGTTCTTCCGGCAGACGCTCTTCAACGGGGGGCAGCTCGCCTGCGGCGACTTTTTCAGCCAGCATCGGCGCTTCGGTATATTCCGCCGCGGAGACAACGCTGACCATTGCGATTACCATGACAAGTGTCATCAGTAATCCGAATAAAGTGTTTCTTCGAGTCATTTTTTCCTCCTCAAGAATTAGGAAACTAAGTGTTTGAAGCTGGACACACTCCAAATATTATAAAGACGTGATAGCTTATCAACGTCCGTCCTCACATTTTTTCCAAAACCAAATAAAGGCTGGGATCATTTTCGTTCCGCTTCAACTCCATTGCCTGCGATTGGAGCCGGTCCGGTGGAATATCGCAGGGTAAGCGGGGCTTCGACTTCCATATATCCTTCACGGTTTTCATATTCACCGGTGTTCATACGGTGGATATTGCGCATCGCTAACGCTCCGATTTGCACCTTCGGCGGGGAAACAGTCGTCAATGGGGGATATGTATGCGTGGTAATCGGAATATTATCCATTCCAATGATTGAAATGTCCTCCGGTACCCGCAGGCTTTTCATTCGGATCGCGCGCAGTGCGCCCACAGCGACCAGGTCGTTATAGGCGAGAACTGCGGTGGGCTGTTTTTCTTTAGGCAGTGACAGCAGCGAAATCATGGATTGAAAACCTCCGTCAACGTCAGGAAAACTGCCCAGGCAGAGATCCGGGTTCAACTTCAGTCCGGCCTTTGTCAAGGCATCAACAATCCCGCTGCGCCGGTTCAATGAGTTGTTGCTTTTGGAAGGTCCGGCTAAATAAGCGATCTGCCTGTGCCCAAGGTCAATCAGGTGCGTTGTGGCTTGAAACATCGATCTTCGATGGTCCACTGTGATGCAGCAAATCGCCGAATCTTTGATGTAACGGTTCACAAGCACCATGGGAATTCCGATCCTGTGGTAGAAAGACAGTAATTTTGCGTCAGAAATCCGGGTGGCGCACAGAATTACTCCATCCAGATGGAATTTTTCCATAGAACGAAAAGTTTCTTCCTCTACTTGAATGTCTTCTTTGGTTTCAAATACCTGAACACCGTAATCGATTTGCTTGGCCTCGCCGATTACCCCGCGCATGACTTCCTGAAAATAGGGGTTTGCAAGATCCGAAACCTGCAGGCCGATTACACTCGGGCGGTCCTGAACCGGTTCCTTCAGAATTTTCTTTTGAGGTATCTCAACGCCCAGATTCTTTGCTGCCGTAAAAACCTTTTGTTCCAGCGCAGAACTGACCGAAGCATTTCTGTTTACAATGCGTGAGATCGTGGCCTGAGATACGCCGGCCTCTTTTGCAATATCTTTTAAAGTGATTTTCATATTTTTCAATTAAATTTCAAAAATTTCAGAAATTCTTATGCTATGAATT
>CALAEB010000194.1 GCA_937890875.1 uncultured Anaerolineaceae bacterium
GCCCTCAATATAGAAGGGGGTGAAGTAACAATCGTATTCGGTTAAACAGGATGCAATTTTATGCATCATTGTTGTCTGATTTAACGAACCGCAAACAAAAAGGACTTTTTTATTCATAGTTGTCGTATCTTTTTGATGTATTAATTGCGTTTGCCGATAACGTATCGATCTGCCGACAAAAATTCATGTCTCGGAATAATTCCATACAGATCACGGAAAGACAGCCCTGCTGTTTCCTGCTTGCCCTTTGTGGAACCACAGCCAGTTCTGACGATTTTATGCCTTGCTGTCTGCTCTGAGACAGTGGAAACAGAGGCCATGCAGCCAAAACTATCAATACTATGAATAGTATAAATTGACAAATCCCATCCTTTTGCCCATATCAAACAGCTTCTTTAAAAAATAGTATACTGCAACTCAGTTAAGAATTTTAGAACAATTTGTTAACTGATCGTAAAATTTTTACATTCAGAATGGAATTCGGCGGAATCAGTTTGCGGAATTAGTTTAAGGAAGCCCGCAAGAAATTCCACTCCGGAACAAATCAGAACAGGGCAGCTGCTTTCTGCATGCCGGGATGCGGAAAGAAAACAGCAACAGAAACAAATCCATACACTGATTTGTTCTACTTCCATTATAATAATGTTCTACGTACTTTGGAACAATCATTTTGGATATATTAATCCGCTTCGATGCGGGAACTTGGGATGTGCGGCTTGTCTTGTATCGGATGTGGGTTCCTGCTGTTTCCGGGAAGCTTTGAGACAGCCGTAATTTGAGATTGGGAAAAGCTTCCCTTCTTTTTAATTTCTGCAATATGGCGGACTTATCCGGGAAGAATATTATTTTTGTGGAATTGTTTTTAAGGTTCTGCGCTTTGAACCTCCGGCGCACCCACAGGACTGCCGGATGACCAGCTGAGACGGAATGATGACGCTTTGGATGATCATCTTGGGGTTGCGTTTTTTCATAAAGATCAGATCAATGGCCATCTCAGCGATCTCTGTCAAAGGCTGTTTGACGGTTGTGAGCGGCACGGGGACAATATCCATCCAATCCATCGTATCATAACCGATGATCGCGATATCCTGCGGTATTTTCCGCCCAAGTTTTAATGCCGCTTTATAAGCGCCGAACGAAATTGACTGGCTGATGCAGAGAACTGCGTCGATGTTTTGGGATTGAAACAATTCGTAAGCCACGTCGTACGCGTCAGAGCCCAGATAATCCGTTTCCCGGATTAATTCCGGGTCATATAAATGATGCTCCTGTAAGATATCCTGATATCCGCGAATCCTTTCGCTGGTATTGGAACCGAATACCGGCATGACGATCAGCCCGATTCGCTTTCTGCCGTGTTCGATCAGGTGCCGTACCGCAGCGCGGCAGATTTCGTAATTATTGGTGCTTACGCAGGGGATTTCTAATTCCGGCGGCAGCGTTCTCTCGATGGCGATGATTGGGATGTTGGCCTGGTTTTTCGCCAATATTAAATGATCATAATTCTCGGAGAGCACCGGACAAATGATCAATCCTTCCACACGCTTGGAGATAAA
>CALAEB010000195.1 GCA_937890875.1 uncultured Anaerolineaceae bacterium
TCTTCAGGTAATTGGCATAAGCGCTGATTTGTTCTTCGACTGGATCGTCCACAATGTCCTTCTGAAGCGCGTGAAGTATTTTCTCTTCGTTCAAAAATATCTCCTTCCCTATCATTAATAGACTGCGGAAAATGGGAAACTACGTCAAATCAAAAATGATCAGGGTGTCTGCAACCGGCTGGTATCCTTCAACTTTGCGGTGCGGCGGGAGCGCATTGCGCTCCCCTATGACGGCTTCGGTTTTGTGTAGGGGCGACTATTGATCGCCCGATCCGCCGCAGCTGGACAATTGTGCATGACATGTGAATAATATGGCGGAAATATAATTTGCGGATGATAGGACTGTTCTCCATAGGTGGACAATCGCGCTAATTGCAATCGAAAATCCGTACCATATGATAAGATCGTAGCCTCTTCATTCTGGGACACCCTCCTATGACGGTCATCTGCTTGCCTTGAATTGCCAGGAACATTCATTTGGGAACATCCTCGCCATATCATTAAAGCATTTATCCAATGAACGTTTTTTGCGGATCGAAAGTTCTCTATGATTGCATTCCCGGCCCTGAAATGGGTTGACAGGCTTGTTTATAATTGGAAGCAGAATGGGGAAACCGCCCGGATTTCGGGCGGGGCTCTGTTCGAAGGAAGATGAAATTCGGAGGTTGAAAAAAATGAAGAGCTATCGCAAGGAACTGTTTATGCAGGTGCCGGGACGGCGCGGGTTTGTCAACATTACCCCGCAGGTGGAAGGCGCGCTGCGCGAAAGCGGCATCCGCGAAGGACTGGTGCTGGTCAACGCCATGCACATTACGGCGTCGGTGTATATCAACGATGACGAGTCCGGGCTGCTGCGTGATTATGAAGGCTGGCTGGAAAAACTGGCGCCGCATGAGCCGGTTTCCGGATACCGGCACAACGACACCGGGGAGGATAACGCGGACGCGCACATGAAACGCCAGATCATGGGTCGGGAAGTCGTGGTTGCGGTCACGGCTGGGCGGCTGGATTTCGGCCCCTGGGAGCAGATCTTTTACGGGGAGTTTGACGGGAATCGCCGCAAACGCGTGCTGATCAAGATTATCGGGGAATGAGCCGGGCGATCCGCATTTCGAAATATGAGCGGATTTTCCATGGTGCTTCTGTTTTTCGCAAAACAAAAACAAGGGAACAGCAAGTTCCCCTGTTTATTTCCAAAGGACCGTCATATTTCCGATTCGTGTCTGGCTATTCGGAAAGCAGCATGCCGCCGATACCGGACGGCGCGATATCCAGATTAACGTGATCCATAGCCCGGTAATTCCGCAGTTTGATCTCTTTCCGCGATACGGCTTCCGGCCGATGCTCCGTGTTGGTGTCGCCAGTTCGCTTTGCCCGCAGGACGGTGGCTTCGACCGGGCGCAGCATTCCAAGGTTCATGAAATCAAAACGGACCAGCGCCCGTTTGCGCGGATGCCGGTTGATCACCAGGATAAAAAGCTGCTTTCCGTCTTCCGATCGGGAGGCGTGGATATCCACATACGGGATCGTCTGCGGATTCGCGACACCGGGGATCCCATCCCAGGTGAACGACGGAACCTCCTTCTCCTTGACGGTTTGGGGGGGCAGCGCAATTTTCTGCCGGGAATGCATCATTTCGAACAGGTGGAACGGCGCGGTTTTCCAATATTGGCCATCCGCGGAATCGATGAATCCCATCGGGCCGAAAAGAAATCCGGCGACCGCCGTCCCGATCCGATCGGTATGGTGATAGATCCGGTTCAGAACGGAGGCGAAATAAAACGCATCCTGCTTCGTGTAGACAGTTTCGTAACGATCCGGAATGTTGGCCGGCTGTTTAAAATAGGCCCAGGGTGAGACGGCCAGTTTGACCGGCCTCCCGTCCGAATACGCGGCTGCCTGTGCGGACAGACTGCGGATCAGCGCCTCGAATTCATCCGGCAATCCGCAGGAAAGCGCATAGGCCGTTTTGTCGTCTCTGCCGCCCCAGCCTTTAATTCCGGGAAATACGTTCGAAATACCGATCTGATCCAAGCAATGGGCACAGGTTTGCAGCAGGTATTCATTCCACAGCCTGCCTTTTTCTGTGCGCGGGTCTGTGCCGGGCAGGATCAGGATCCCCTGCGGATCGGCGGCTTTAATCATTTCCGCCGCTGACCGGATCCGGTCGATCAAAGCTGTCCGACGGGTTTCTTCCGCCGGGACGCTGCCGGGGAGGCTGAGTTCCCAGGTCCTTTGCGGCTGCCACCATGTTTTTCCCGGAACGCTTTCGATCCCCGTCCGGATAATTTCGGGAATTTGGCTGAGGTCCATATCCGATAAGCGGAAGATGACGTGCGGAGACGCTTCAAAACGGGAACAGAGCTGCAGAAAATTCAGATAAGCCTGCTGCTGGAGCGCGGTGTCTGCGGACGTAGCCCATGGAAAGCACAGCAGTTCCGGGCGCAGCTCTTTAATCAGAGAAACCGCCGCTTCACGCACGCCGCCGCTGGGGAGGTCCATCCATTAGGCGAAGCTGGCGGCTGTGCTGTCCCACTGGAGCATAAACCCGGATCGGAATTCGCTGCTCCGCGAACGGGTATCCTGCGCGTCCAGGATGAAATTGAATTCAAGCGTTTTATGGACGAAATCAAAGATCCGCTTGGGGTGAATGGCTTCCGGAATGGCCGGGTGGAGCAGCTGGTTGCCAAAGGTCACACTGCCGATTTCGAGCGTTTCTATCTCAATTTTGATATTGTCCGCCTCACTGAACGAACGGGGTGTTTTGAACCGGAGTTCGGACTGGAACGGCCAGGCCGCCGGAGCGTCAGGCGAAATCTGCACGGTTATCTCCCCGATGCCGGTTTGGCAGGGAATTCTTTCTCCGTTTCTCCAGACCTGAACTTCGCTGATGGTCAGCGGAAAAAGTGTGTTTTGGATGGAAAATTCCTCTTTCCCGGCGGAAAACAGGATTTCAAATCGGGATGGATTATTTTGTTTCATATCGGGTGCTTTCCCTTTGCCTTTTCGGAATTCGAGTTTTGAAAAACCGGCCGTTCTTTTTATTTAAAAAAGATTCGAAATATGATTCGAATGTCAAAAGTAAAGTTAATTAAAAATGGCACGTCACTTTTTGCTTTTGGCAGCTGAACCATATTTGGTCAAAGTGTCAAAAGTCAAATTGTTGAAGCGGGACAACAAATAACTCCTTTGGGGAAGTTTCACCCTTTTGACACCCGAATCATATTTCGAATCGCTGTTGCCGGAATGCTGTTTATCTGCCCAGGAACCACCAGTGGATCGATATCGCGTTGATCAGAACAGCGATTCCGGTGAGACATCTGAAAAGCCATGCGGCTTTTTTCCCCATACCCTGACCCATCAGCAGGATCAGCGGGAGGATGAAGTCCATCGCGTAGCGATATCCGATCTGTTCCGCGCCGGTGTTGTGATAGGTCAGAAGCATGCAGAGCGAAATGAAAATGGAGATCAGCGCGCCGAGCGTCCACCAATTGATTTTGAACCGCCGGAAACAATAAAATACCGGCGGAGTCATCACAAACAGGCTGTATCCGGCGATACCCGGATCGAACATGAGCTTGTTCCCCTGGATGCTGATCTGCGGAACACGAAAAAGCATAACGTCCAGATTTGTCTTCAGGAAGTGCAGGTTGAACATCCCGTATTTGGTTACCGCATCCCGGATCCAGTCCGCTCCGTTAATCGTAACATAACCGAAATCGAACCAGTTCTCAAACCGCAGATAATTATAGCCGAGCAGCGACAGCCCGGCGGCCAGTACTGGAATGCCGGCTGCCATTACCCAACGGAAAGCGGTGCGCCAGCGGATTTCCGGAAAGGTGAAGGCTTCAAAGAGGGCTATTCCCAGCAGAAATGGAAATAACGCGAACAGGTTTGGCCTGGAAAGAACGGCCAAACCCAGCAGTGTGCCGGTGATGAACGGCTGCCGGTTGTTCAGCGCCGACAGCACGGCCAGCGCGGAAAAAGTAACGGCCAGGATCTGGCTGACGAACCACATTTGTCCCAGAATTGAAAGCCACCAATGGTTGGTCCCGATTGCGAACACGGCTGTCAGCCAGAGGTTTGCTTTGCTAGCGGTCTGCAGTAAACCTCGTTGCGACGCTTTTCGCAGGATCAGGAAGATGATCCCGCTGTTGATTGCACCGACCCAGGCGGAAAAAAGCGCGGTGTTGAACGTATACGCGGAAGAAAACTTGATCAGCGGCATCATGATGATCGCGGGGAGCGGCGGATTCGGCACAAACCAATGCCCATTGTAAAAAGTCAGATCATGTGTCGTATCCGGGTTGGTGAGAAATAAATCTCCCTGCCAGAAGGCTTCCGCCAAATGATTCCAATAGGCTTTTGCCGGCGTGTTCCAGCGTCCCATTAACTGGCCGGTGAAACGGTAGATCACAAAGGTGACCAGAGTAACCATGATAAAAGTGAAACCTGCCGTGATCTTTTCCGCGTTTCTCGTTTTGTTCACGAGCGGTCTGCCGAGCCACGCGATGGCTGTGAGCTGAAAGGGAAGGAAGAAAAACCATTCAAAATGTTCGATCCGGTAAAACCAGCCTGAATTTCCGGCTTTCCAGCACAGCAGCGCGTAAACAAGGTTCGGCAGGCCGAACAGAAGGACCATTTTGGGAACGGTGAAAATGCTGCGGCAGCGCGTTAGGAAGCCGGCCTTTCGCTGTAGGAAGATGAGAAACTGCACTGAGCAGAGAACACCCCAAACCAGCATGCCGGAGGCTCGCAAGGACAGCGCCCGGATGGAACTGTCCCATTCCCTGACCGGTGAATGGATCAGGAAGAGCACCTGGATACTGAAAAAGAATACGCTGTAAAGAATCAGCAGGATGAAGAAAAGGACGCTGTCGTTTGAAAACAGGCGGGAAACTTTCCTGCGGGTTTTTTTCGTTCCGGGTGCAGAAGAAAGGATTCCTCCGGTGAGGAAACCGCTGATTCCGGCTGCAATCAGCGAAAGCAGCAGCATGCGGGTTCCGCTGAGTCCGAAGGCGTTCATATTCGCCGTTTCAGACGGGATGAACAGCAGTTGGACGAATACGAAAATCCCTTCGAGTGCTGAAAGAAAGAAGATAAGCCCCGGACGAAGAATCATGATGGAGTGTTTTATATCACGTTGTTTTCAGAAAGTCCACAGGACAAAGTCTGTGACTGCAATTCGAAATTTAGATGGGCTTTTCGAATAAGGAGAGAAAATTTGTCATTTTCTGGCGCTCAATCTTTTGGATGCCCTGATCAATTTGCAAAAGAGGTTTTTGCTTATTCGTTTATTCGAAAGATATCTTCCTGTTTCAAATTGCTGAGCCTGTGATTGGATTTCATTAAAGATCAGCGGCGGTTATGGGATATCATTCGAATCGTTGAAAAAAAGGCAAACCTGCCGGATGGAAAAGGCAGGGCTTATAAAATTGTGCCGGTCATTGATTTCGGGAGATTTCAAAATAACAAAATCTTTAACCAAATCCCCGATTATAAAAAAAGGCGCCGCAGTTCCAAGCGCGGCGCCCTC
>CALAEB010000196.1 GCA_937890875.1 uncultured Anaerolineaceae bacterium
TTGAAATATGGTCAGATCCTTGGCTGTTCTTTTGTTGCTGCGCTCCGCGCAGCAACAAAAGAACAGCCAATTCACTTCCGTATTCAAAAAGAGCCGCTAAATTTCGAACCGCTGACTTAAGGCGCTCGAACCAATATCAAAAAATGATTGATGGTACGTTTGTCATTTTGCGCTGCGAAACGACAAGCATATTGTGACCTTCTTTTTCATTCAGACAGGAGTTTCTACCTCCAATGACGGCCGGTCCGGGTGCGCAGTGCGGGAACCGGAAGAGTGTTTTATAATTCTGTAGCGTAACGAACAAAAATCGGATTCAGTTTGGGGAGGAAATCAGAAGATGTTACTAAATATGAAGGACCTTTTAACGGTTGCAAACGAGCACAATTTCGCGGTGCCTGCGTTTAATATCGGCACCGGGCAGATTCTGAAAGCCGTGATTGAAAGTTGTGAGAAAAAACAGGCCCCGGTCATCCTGGCCATCCATCCGCTGGAACTGGAATTCCAGGGCGACAGCTTTCTGCGGAGCTGCCGGGCCGCCGCCAACGCGACCAGAATTCCGGTCACCATCCACTTGGATCACGGGGCAAACCTCGGCCAGATTTATCATGCCATCCAGACGGGCTTCACCTCGGTCATGATCGACGCCTCCCACCAGCCTTTTGAAGAGAACATCGCCATTTGCCGTCAGGTGGTCGAAATTGCGCATCTGCTCGGCATCTCCGTCGAAGGAGAATTGGGCACCATCGGCACAGTCGGCAACGACGCGGAGGGCGGCACCGGTGAAATCATCTATACCCGTCCGGATGACGCAGTCCGGTTTGTGGCCGAAACCGGAATCGATTGTCTGGCCGTCGCAATCGGAACGGCACATGGGATTTACCCGAAAGGGTTCAAACCGGAACTTAAGTTGGACCTGCTGAGCGAGATTAAAGCCAAAGTCAATATTCCGCTTGTTCTGCACGGTGGATCCGCCAATCCGGATTCAGAAATTGCGGAAAGCGTGAAACGCGGAATCAACAAAATCAACATTTCCTCCGATATTAAGGACGCTTTTTACCAGCAGCTGCGGAAAACGCTCACGGCGGATCCGCACGTCCGTGAACCGTTTGAACTGTATGTCGACAGCATCCATGTGATGAAAGAAGTGATCGAACAGAAAATTGATCTTTTCAATGACGCAGATAAAGTCAAATATTATTTCTGACGGAAAACAAAAAGCGAATTCAGATTTGCTTGGCTGTAATTCGCTCCATTGCGGCCGGATTTTCCTGAACAATCAGAAGTCCGGCCGCAAAAAAATTCTTATCCGTTCCGCGCAATTACGACGCGCAGTTACGCGTTCTGTTTTGGTTTCTTCTTCACCGCAGCAGGCTTAAAAGTCCCCGTTCCGGAGGACGTCCTCGCACCGCCGTCCGTTTTTGTTCCCCGGCGGAACGGAGTGCGCTTGTTATCGGCACCGCTTTTTGCATAAACCGTTTTCCGCGGTGCCCGGACGCTGCCCCGCGCGGATGGACGTTTCGACACCAGCTCACGCAGCGCTTTGACCTCATCATCCTTCAGAAACGCCCATTCCTTCGGTTTCAGATTTCCCAACCGCAGCGTTCCGATCCGAACACGGACCAATTTCACAATCGGCAGCCCGATCTGCTTCCCGATTTCCCGGATCTCGCGCTTGCGCCCTTCGCTCATGGTCACGCTCAGCCAGGCGCCGTCTCCCTGGAATTTATGGATCCGCACATCTGCCGGCGCGGTTTTTTCACCGTCTTCCAGCACGACCCCGCGCCGCCATTTTGCCAATTGGTCCGCGTCCGGCCGTTTGGCGACCAGCACATGGTATTCTTTTTCTTTTCCGTAACGCGGATGAGATAATTTATTGGCAAGTTCGCCGTCATTCGTCAGCAGGATCAATCCTTCGCTTTCGAAATCCAGCCTGCCAACCACAAATAAATCATCCGAATCCGGGACGAGAGAAAAAACCGTCTGCCGCGGATCATTTGCCGGACGGTCCGAAAGAACAAACCGTGGTTTGTTCAGCGCGATATATTTTTTTTCGGGCTCATGATAAGCCAGCAGTGAGCCGTCTATGTGGATTTTATCCCGATTGGGGTCCACTTTCATGCCCAACTCCGCCGGTTTTCCGTTGACCAGCACGCGCCCTTCAATGATCAGTTCTTCGCAGCCGCGCCGCGAGCCATATCCCGCGCGTGATAAAACTTTCTGAAGTCTATCTTCCATTTCTTGCTCTTTTCTCAAAAACAACCATAAGCCTTCCGCTTATTCGCAGAAAATCCGCATTTCCCGGATTATCGCTGCCGGATTTATTCTTTCAATATTTGAACCTCACCCGGTGTTTCCGCTTCCAGATCGAAAGGCGGCAGATCATCAATCGATGATAATCCGAAATATTGCAGGAACTCCTGCGTGGTCACATACAACATCGGCCTTCCCGGTGTCTCCGCTCGTCCGGCTTCCTCCACCAGTCCGCGATTGATCAGTCCCCGTACAACACCGTCACTGCTGACACCGCGGATCGAATCGATCACCGGTCTGGAAACCGGCTGCCGGTAGGCAATAATCGTCAGCGTCTCCTGTGCCGCCCGGCTCAGCTTCTGCGTCAGCTCGATTCCGAGGAATTTTTCAACAAACAAAGCGGCTTCCGGCGCCGTCACCAACCGGATCCGGTCCTCATGAAAAAGAAGCCGGATTCCCCGTCCTTCAGTCTGGTAACTCTCCGCCAGCCGGCGCGCCAGCAATCTTACTTCGTTTGTGCTCAAATTCAACGTTTCTGCCAGCTGCGGATAGGGAACCGGGCCGGAGGCCGCGAATAAAATCGCCTCAAGAACTGTCATATATTCGTCGTCCCGATACTGATCTGAATCTCTCATGCTATAATTTCCGGTAGTTCGTAACAAATGAAAGGAGTACCTTATGAACAATCGAAAGACAATTTTACCAGTGATTCTGATTTTATCGCTGATTTTCACTGGCTGGTTTGCTTATACTCCAAAAGAAAACACAAGGACGCAGACACCCGTGATTGATCAGCTGACACAAGAGATTTCGAAAGTAACCCAGTTGCCGTCCGGTTCAGAATTCACGCTGACGGTCACCGACGCCGACCTGACCAAAGCTGCCGAAGAACTTTTGGT
>CALAEB010000197.1 GCA_937890875.1 uncultured Anaerolineaceae bacterium
ACATCGAAGGCATCGGGAATGATTTTATCCCGGCGACTATGGATATCAGCCTGATGGACGAAGCGATCAAGGTAACCGATGCGGAAGCGCTGCAGATGGTCAACGCACTGGCAAAAAACGAAGGCATCATTGCCGGGACTTCTTCCGGCGCGGCGATGGCGGCATCCGTAAAGCTGGCCGGGAAGATTGAGCGCGGCAATGTGGTGACCATTTTCCCGGACCGCGGCGACCGCTATTTCAGCAAACATATTTATAATTAGCGACAGCACGATTTCGAAATAAAATTCGACTGTCCAGCCGAATTGTAAGAGCGGAAACAGCAGTTCTGTTTTTTGCGCACCGCGTAAAAAACAGAACTGCAAACTTACCCTTCTTCAGGCATTCAATCCGCTGAGGCCCGGGCCAAAATTCGAATCGCCGTGCGCGGCCGGACTTTTGACAGCCGGAATTAAACTGAACAACAGAACCGTTCTGTACGAAACAGAAGGAGGCAGAGCCTTGGACTATTCAATTTTACAGGCGCAAATGGAAAGCTTACTGGAGGGGGAGACCGACCTGATCGCCAACCTGGCGAATGCATCGGCTTTATTAATGGAGAGCCTGGCGGACATCAATTGGGCAGGTTTTTATCTGCTGAAAAACGACGAACTCATTCTGGGCCCGTTCCAGGGAAAACCGGCGTGCGTTCACATCGCAATCGGAGCCGGCGTATGTGGGACTTCATTCCAGCGGAGAGAAACCGTCCTGGTGCCAGATGTGCATGCGTTCCCAGGGCATATCGCCTGTGACAGCAGTTCGAATTCCGAAATCGTAATTCCATTGAAAAATTCAAAAAATCAACTCATCGGCGTTTTGGATATTGACAGCCCGCTTTTCAATCGATTTTCTCTGACCGATCAGAAAGCGCTTGAAGAAACCGCCCGGATTATCGGGCAGACGCTCCCCTGACCGGTCAGAGAAACTGGCGGGAGGACAATTACCGTTCATTTCCTCCCTTCATCACCGCGAAAAAGGCCTGCGTTCCGTCAATTGTCTGTGTCCCGTCCGGCAGGATGAAGAAAGGAATGCCAATCTTATTTGTCTCTCTCGCTTTATCAAAGACCGGATTGCCCTCTCTTAATGCCAAAAAAGCTTTCAGATGGGCAAGATCCGCTGTGATGTCACGGAAATCAACCTGAATATCGTTTTTCTCAAAAAGTTCAAGCGTATTTCGGGTATCCGGACAAATTCTGCTGCCATAAACAATTGTTATCATATACTCCTCCTTATTTGAATAATTGCAGCTTGCCAAAATTTTCTCACGGAATCGTGACTGATAAAATTGATGCCTTGAAATACCAAACAGCGATATTTCATGCACCAGGAAATACCTGTAATAACAAAACCTTACCGACCTCTGCTGGAAATTCGAAATGGCGGTTTGTCCGATTCCGATGTCTGATTTATATTATATTTATATATTATGCAACTTTTATAAATCAGGGCCGTAAAACATGTCACAGAAATGTGACGAATTTTAAACATGCCCGATCAGTTCCTCGTTTTCGCAATTAGGGAACTACAAGAAGACAAAAGGAGGTTTTTCCATGGAACAGAATTATGGTTTGGTCTTAGCCGGAGGAGGCACCCGCGGCGCCTTTGAAGTCGGCGCCTGCAAGGCGCTCTCGGAATTAAATATTCGGATCAAAGGAATTGTGGGAACCTCCATCGGAGCGATTAACGGCGCGTTGTTGTTCCA
Organism: uncultured Anaerolineaceae bacterium; assembly: GCA_937890875.1. Lineage (GTDB taxonomy): Bacteria > Chloroflexota > Anaerolineae > Anaerolineales > Anaerolineaceae > Flexilinea. The sequence goes on from CALAEB010000197.1 coordinate 1,739, forward strand.
GGATGATTATCCGAAAATGGAACAGATTTACCGTTCGATCGAACCGTCAGACATCTTCACCATCCATCACCCCATCGACACGACCAAAGATTTATTAAGCATCCATAACATCCGCGCATTGGTGAAAGAATTTGTCAGGAGCCAGGGCCTGAACAATCAGCCGCTGCGAAAAATGATGGAAGCGAACATCGATACCGAGAAAATTTACCAATCGGATAAAGATTTTGGGCTGGTAGCTTTTTCCATTAACGATTTGGCGCCGGTCGAATTATTTAAAGAGGATATCCCTCAGGACGAACTGATCGATTTCATCCTGGCATCAGCCTGCTACCCGATTTTCAAGCCGCAGCACGTTCAGGATAAACAATTCATCGACGGCGGGATTTATGATGTAGCCCCGATCAATATGCTGATCCGCAAGGGGTACCGGAAAATTCTTGTTGTCGACCTCACCGACGGAGGAGCGCTCCGCAAACTGGAAAAAAAGGACGGGATCTATGTAAAAATGATCCGGCCTTCCGAAGACCTGGGCGGAGGATTTGAATTTAATCAACAACGAATCCAGAAAAATATAAACCTGGGTTATTTGGATACACTGAAGGAATTCCACCACCTTCAGGGACACAATTATTATTTTACGAATGATTCCTTCAATCAGGTTTTGCAGTATCTCAGCCTGAATATGATTTACGGGCTTGAATTTGCCGCGGAATTGTTAGGAATTGAACGCCTCCAAATTTTCGACGCGGAAGTATTTCTGTATGAAGTTGCCCACGAATATCAGAAAGCGAAAAACGAATATGACTTTGTGAATGATAAAGGATTTTTCGGTGAACTGTTACGGAATCCCAAGCTGATCACAAAAATCGACGACCTGAAGTCGTTGCTGGTCTGGTTCGAGGAAAGAATCTTGTCCCAGCCGAATTTCAAAGTTCCCTCTCCGATCGGAAAAATTTTTGAAGATTTCGTCACCGCGGGAAGGGCGATCATCGAGCTAAACAATATTTTGAAAGTGTGACTTTTTAATGAGTTTTCAGGAATGGGGTGTTTTGCTTCAGGCATAAAAAACAGCCTGAAAATATGAATATCAAGCCGTTTTTAAATTTTTCCGGAGCTTCCGCCCAATCTCCCAGACCGGAAC
>CALAEB010000198.1 GCA_937890875.1 uncultured Anaerolineaceae bacterium
CAAAAAACGATGGGCAGAGAAAAAAGATTAAATCAACCAATGACCCGGGAAAATCAGGAAATGGATTTTGCACGGGCATCGATTATTTGACAGATAATCACGTAAATTGGGTCAGGTTTATGGATATTCATTAATAAAAATATCGCCTTGGTTAAAAATCTGTTGTTCTTCGATTGCAGATGATTGGGAAAGGAATTTCAAAAATGGATGAAAACACGCAGCGAATAAACGCTTCCTTCTGCCCGAATTGCGGCACGAAAACAGACAGGACGATGATTTTTTGTCCGGAATGCGGCGTGAAAATCGAACCTGAAGCGATTGTGCCGGAGGAAAAGACAGAGAGCCTCGTTTCCGGGAAAGATGGCGGGATCACGCGATCCGGTGACGGAAAACTGCGCTGGCTATATGAGATGAATCTGTGGAAAAACCCGACCATCCTGCTCACCATTTATAAAGTGATTGGAATTGCGGTTTTAGCCTGCGCCGCTTTGCTTTTCATCCTTTTTTTGCTCAGCGGCGACAGTGTCGAGGTGGCATCGGAAATAATTGGAACATTCCTGTTGTATGCAGCCCTGATCCTGTTTGTCCTGGCGATCCCGGCCTATGTGCTGGTCAGTCTGCTGAACGGCGGGAAATATTGTGTCGTTTTTGAGATGGATGAAAAGGGTGTGAATCATATCCAGATGCAAAAGCAATTCAAAAAAGCCCAATTGTTGGCCGCGCTTGGCGTCCTGGCCGGCGCCGCGGCAGGGAATGTTACGGTGACCGGGGCCAATTTTCTGGCCGGATCGAAGAAGAAAACCTACAGTAAATTCGGTTCCGTAAAATCGATCAAAGCGAATAAAAAGCGCAACACGATTTATCTGAACAGCAGTGCTAATTTCAATCAAATTTACGCTTCAAGAGAGCAATTCGATTTTGTATTGAATTTTCTTATCGATCATTGCCCGAAAGCAAAAGTGAAATGAACGGACCTGTTTTCGTCTCCAAGGAAGGAATAAAGACCTCATCAAGGACCCGCAAACGATCAAAAAAGGCCGGGGAGGAAATCCGGACCTCAAGATGACAAAAATCGACCAACCGAAAACTTCCGCACGAAACTCTCGGCTTTATTTTCAGATCAGGCCGCGCCGGGCGCCAGCTTTACCGGCCGGCCATCACGCGCGCTTTTATAGATGCTTTCGATAATCGCCACCGATTTCCGGCCCTCGTTTCCTTCCAGGCCGAAAGGCGTGCCCTGCTGAATCGAATCCACAAATGCGCTGAACAGCATCCGGTGCCATTCAAAGCGAATCGCCCGCGGGTCGGCCGAACCGCCGCCGCTTTGTGTATGATGCAAAAACCGTTCGCGAATCTCCTGATCTTCCGGCAACTCCTCCGCGAATTGCCACTGGGTGATATTCTCCTCTTCCATTACCACGCTGCCTTTTGATCCGCAAATCTCCAGGCGTTTCAGAAATCCGGGATACGCGCCCGTAGTCCCCTCAATCACACCCAGCGCGCCATTGGCAAATTTCAGGCTGGCCACAGCCGTATCTTCCACTTCAATCCGCTCATGCGCAAGCGTGGCGGTATACGCTGAAACTTCGGTGACATCCCCCATGAACCACTGCAGCAAATCAATCGCGTGGATCCCTTGATTCATCAGCGCACCGCCGCCGTCTCTTTCCCAGGTGCCGCGCCAGGCGCCGGAATCATAATAGGCTTGGCTCCGATACCACTTGATCTGCGCATCCGCCAGGACAATCTTTCCCAGCCGGCCCTGTGTAATCGCCTGCTTGACCAGTCTGGAAGAAGGATGAAACCGGGAAGGGAACACAGTGCATAACTTGACATGGTTCCCGTCCGCAGCTTCGATAATCTGGTCGCAGCGTTCCGCCGTGATTTCCAGCGGTTTTTCGACAATCACATGCTTCCCGGCCGCGGCTGCCTCCACCGCATAATCCAGATGACACCCGGACGGCGTCGCAATAATAACGATGTCAATTCCGGGGTCGGCAAAGAGTTCCGCTGCCGTTGGATAGGGAATCCCGCCATGAGCGGAACAAAAAGCCAAGGCTTTTTCAAAAGTCCGGTTATATCCGCCTATGAATTTACAACTTTCCATCGCGGCGATGGCATTCACATGAAATTCCGCGATCATGCCCAGCCCGATGATACCGAATCCGATGGGTTTGGATGCGTCCATTGCGTCGTTTTCTCCTGTTTCGAATCAAGATGTGATTTGACTTTAACATGAGTACCGCTTGCCTGTCAATGCCGGTTTTGGCCCGGGAATCAGAAATATGATTCGGGTGTCAAAAGGGCAAAATTTTCCAAAAATAGAACAACAGTTTCCGCTTCAATAATTTGATTTTTGGCACTTTAACCAAATATGGTCCGGGTGTCAAAAATTTTCGCGGAAATTCCAATTCAGGTTGATCCAGCCTCTGCACGAAAAAGCAAATATATCAATCCCTGCCGCCGGGATCCGGGAAAAACGGGTACAATCAATTACCGGTGGACGCTGCATCAGGAATTCGAAATAGCTGTTTTTCCGCGAAACGAAAACACCAGCACTGCAAATATTCCCTTCTATTCGAAAGGATTATCCATATTTCGAGCGGTTGATGCTGCATCCGGCAACAGGGAACCAGCCTCATATGAACAGCAGGAGATCTGACGATGGAACAGCCGAATTTCTGGAGCACAGAACAATCATATTTCCGGCCCTCCGCCGGCCAAATCGAAATCATTGAATTAATCCGGCAGCAGAACGAGCTGCTGGACAACATCCAGCGGACGCTTTATACTCAAAACGGCGCCAATCAGCACCACGCGTACCGGGCAAAAATCATCGATCTGAAGATGCCGCTCGGCTCTATGATCGCGTTGATCCTGAAATGGCAACTTGCCGTAATTCTCGCCTTTCTCATCCTGATCCTGTTTATACTGGCAGTGATTCTGCTGATGAATCAAATCGGACTCAGACTGCCGCCGCAGCTATCGGGAATGCTATTCAAAATCATCCAAGGAAACTGATCAGCCATGCCCGCTCATTCCGCCACAGCCACCGCTCATCCGAACATCGCCTTCATTAAATATTGGGGGAATCGGGACAACGCGCTGCGTCTGCCCGAAAATGGCTCCATCTCCATGAATCTCGGCGCGCTCCGTACGCAAACCACCGTCACTTTTGACGACGCGTTCCGCGGGGACAGGCTGACCGTCAACGGCGCTGAGATGAGCGGAGAGGCTGTTGCGCGCGTCAGCCGCTTCATGAATATCATCCGTGAACTGTCCCGCGAGACCCGTTCTGCGATCATCGAAAGCGGCAGCAACTTTCCGATAGGCGCCGGTATCGCGAGCTCAGCCGCGGCC
>CALAEB010000199.1 GCA_937890875.1 uncultured Anaerolineaceae bacterium
ACGCTTGCGGAGACTGAACCTTCTGCAGTGATGAAAGATTCTGTATCCAGGCGATAACAATAACCAATATTTTTCAACGAAATAAAGAATTTTCTCCAGTCGAAACTTCCGGTTCCGGGAAGCTTTCGATTGTTCTCAGCCAGATGCAAATGTTTAAGATACTTCCCGGATTTCAAAATTGCTGAAAAGATATTATCTTCTTCCATGCTCATATGAAACACATCCAGCATTATTCCCAGCTGTTTGTTCCCGACAAGATCACAAAAAGCAGTTCCTTCTTCCGCGGTGTTGATCAAAAAACCCTCAAAGCGATTAAGCGGTTCTATCGCCAGCGTAATGCCCCTGTCTTCCAGTGTTGAGACTGACTCACGCAAGCAATCAGCCGTTCTTTCGGTAAATGATCGCTTTTCCTCACAAGTAAGAATTTGAGTCCTGTAGGAAGGCCATCTGGTGTAAAATGTTCCTCCCAAAAAAGATATTTTTGCATATTCCATCACATCCAAAATATTATTGAGGTATCTTCGTCCGTTCAGGCGTACGAATTCACTGTCCGAAGCCATATCGCAATCAGCCGGGAAACCACAGCTAAAAATGATTTCAACATTTTTGGACGCGGCATAATTGACAATATCTTTTGCTGCCTTTTTGTCATCCATAAAAGGCTCCGGCGGAAGTTCAACACAGGTATAACCAATATCAGAAAACCTGTCTATGATTGCCCGAAAATCAGCTACTGGCTCTTTCGCCCCAAATAAAAAATGAATTCCTTTTCTCATGCAAGCTTCCCTTTCTCTACAAAATAATAGGCGCCTCATATGAAACCCAAGGCGCCTATTTTGAAAAACTAAACGCTTATTTTACGATCAAGCCAAAATCTTCGAGACCGTTTTCTTCAATGTACTTGCGATACCAGGCATTCATGTTTTCTTCGCTGGCGGCACGTTCCTTCAGTTCATCCGTAACTTCTGATGATTTCACGATCTGTCCGTCATAGAGGTTATCTTCGGTATTCAGTTCAAGACCTTCCTGCAGCATCCGGGCAAGAGCCTGAACCGGGAGGTATCCTTCGAGCCAGACATTTTGAAATGCGCAAACATCCAAATAACCCTGTTCAAGAAGGTTCAGCGCTTCTGAACCCGGATCATAGGCAGCCATCACGACATCGGAGTTGGCTGACTGGGCAACCTTACCCATGTTCGTGGTTTCAATTGCTGACAAACCTACCATAGCAACCAGGTCCGGATTGGAAATCAGGATATTTTCCCAGTTGTTGTAATTGAGTGTGGTATCCAGGTCGGTTTCATAAACGTCAGTGAATTTCACATTTGAACCTTCGTACGCCTTCTTGACTTCTTCAGCACGAATGGTATGAGATTCAGGGCCAAGAACGCAGACGCCCAAAGCCACATCACCGTCATCACCGGAAAGTTCACGGGTAGCTGAGCCAAGGTCATAAGCCAATTTGGCAGTATTGACACCGAAGTATGCTTTACGAGCTGAAGTCGGGGCATCGCTGTCAGTGATCACGACCGTAACGCCTTTGTCAACAGCATCCTGGATCGGGCCATCCCAAACTGTGGAATCACCTGCGATGATCACGATTGCGTCATTACCGGCTGCCACAAGTGATTCGAACATGGAAATCTGCTGGGTGGCATCACTCTCAGTCGGGCCGGTGTAGGTCAAATTGATACCATAATCCTCAGCAGCGGCTCTTGCGCCATATTCGATTGCAGACATAACATCACCGGATGTCGTGTGAACAACAAAACCGATGTTGAACTGACCATTATCTGCTGCCATAGCGCCCGTAGTGAGCACAGCAAAAGTCATGACAACACAAAGAAGACAAACTAACGTTTTTTTCATACTATTTCTCCTTTTTATTATTTACCAGCAACACTCATTTTGTTACTGACATTTACTTGGATGAACTCTTTTTCGCTTTTCCTTCAACAAAGGTGTCAATGAATATCGCGACGATCATCATCAAGCCGATAAATAAGCTTCTCCATCCGGATTGCAAGCCGAGAAAAGCCAATCCGCTTTGAATAATTGTGACCAACGCGATCCCGATCAGCGATCCCACCATTGAGCCAGACCCACCACCCATTTTTGTTCCACCGATCACAACGGCGCCGATGGCGGACATCGCATAATCAGAGCCTGTCTGCGTATCTGCCGAAGTCAAATTTGATAAAGCCAGCATTGCTCCGATCCCACAAAGGAAACCGCTCAGCGCCATGACTTCCACTCGCAATTTCTTGGTATCGATCCCGCGGCGAAGCGCTGTCGCCGAATTGTCACCTGTCAATAGAAGGTGTCTTGCAAAAGTTGTACGATGGAAAACCCAGGTCAAAATGATGAAAACCACAATCGCGACGATTGACAGCATGGACATCCCGCATACTTTGAAACGTGCCATATTTAGGAAAGAACCGGCCGGAAGACCGCTGATCGTCTTGCCATTATTCAAGATTAACGCCAGCCCTTTATAAATTGAGACCGTTCCGAGCGTTACAACGATCGTCGGCAGGTTGAACCCGATTGCAAGGAATCCGTTGATCGTTCCAAGCAAAGTTGCGAAGACCAAACCGAGCAGGACACAAATCCAGGGATTCAATGAGGTTTTGGTCATCAGCAGCGCCATGCAAGCCATCGTTGAATTCAAAATATAGCCGATCGATAAATCCACTTCATTCGCACAAAACACATAGGTCATGCCGAATGTAAGAATGCCGAGGATGCTCATCTGTTTCAGAATCACAGCGATATTTGCTCCGGAAGCAAATGATTTGACAAAAATCGAAAAGCCTAAAAAAACTACAATCAAGGCAATCAAGACACCGCTTTCTTTGAAAGACAGTGACTTTTTCACCTTGGTCAAAACTTTACCCATTGAGCTTTCTTTGGTATCACTTTTTGATTCAACCCCGGAAGGTTCCTGATGTGCCGTATTCGGCTTTTCAGAAGACCTGCCGGCAATAATATTCAGGATCTCACCTTTGGGCGTTCCATGGAGAACAGTCTTCACCAGCTTTCCATCACGAAAAAGTAAGATCTTGTCACTTAGCGCTGTTACCTCATCAATTTCTGATGACGTCAGAATAACCGCAAAGCCCTGTTTTGTGATCCGGTCGATCAATTGATAAATTTCCTGTTTCGCCCCGATATCGATCCCGCGCGTCGGGTCATCCATGATCAACAGCTTTGGCTGTGTGGCGAGCCATTTTGCGAGAAGGACTTTTTGCTGGTTTCCGCCTGATAATTCAATTACCTCTGACTCAATTGAATTACAGACAACATTGAGTTTCTTTACATATTCTTCTGAAATCTCTCTGTTCTTTTTGTGATCGAGCAAGCCATTTTTCGAGTCAAGCCGAAGAATGCTCTGAGAAATATTGTTCATAATTGACCAGCTCGTCATCAAGCCTGTATCGCGGCGGTCTGAAGGAACCATCGAGATTTCCTTTTTCATAGCATCGGAAGGAGAATTAATAGAAACCTTCTCATTCTCCATGAAAACTTCACCCTGATCAATTTTTTCCAGTCCAAAAATTGCATTGATTAGTGTTTCGTATCCACTGCCAGCCAACCCGGAAAGGCCAATCACTTCTCCTTCATGAACGGAAAAGGAAATATTATTGATCTTTTTCCCTGCAGACAGGTTTCTGACATCTAATACAACGGCGCCTTTTTCGTTGATCTCTCTCGTATATAGGCACTTCACATTATCACGTCCGAGCATGAGGGAAATGATTTCTTCGATGTTCGTTTCTTTCGTGTTCAACGTTTTGATATACTTTCCATCACGCATCACACTAATCCGATCGGAAATATCAAAAACCTCATCCATCCGATGGGAAATGTAGATAATGGTCATGCCTTTGGAGGCAAGTTTCCGGATGATTTTGAATAAAACCATCGTTTCATAAATATTCAAAGCCGAATTCGGCTCATCAAGGATCAGAATTTCAGCCTCATCAGAAATCGCGCGGGCAATTTCTATCCACTGCCGCTGACCGATCGTCAATTGTTCAACAGGAACGTTCAAATCGATGTCTAATTCCATTTCATCAAGGATCTTCTGAGTTCGGAGTTTCATCTCATCCTTATCCAGAGAGATACCTTTGACAAGTTCTTTTCCTGCAAAAATATTCGATACCGTATTTTGAAGCGGGAACATTGAAAGTTCCTGAAAAACGATGCTGACGCCGGCGCGTCTGGCTTCGGAAGGGTCTTTGGGTGAATATTTCTTCCCATCAAGGAACATCTCCCCGGAATCATATTTATAGATTCCGGCGATGAGATTCATCAGGGTTGACTTTCCCGCACCGTTCTCGCCGCAGATCGCGTGTATTTCTCCCTTGTTGATTGAAAAGGTCACATCATTGACAGCTTTGACGGAATAAAAGCTTTTGCAAACATTCTTTATTTCCAAAATTTTTTCGCTCATTTTTCCCTCGCCGCCATTATCTGTTTTTCTTTCGTGTCAGCATTTGAAGTGCGATCGCCAAGACCAGAAGCAAACCTTCCGTAGCCTCTTGATAAGCCGAATTGATTCCCAGAAGCATCAAGCCGTTCTTGATCGTCATAATCAGAACAATTCCGCCAAGAGTTCCCCATATCGAAGCGCTTCCGCCATCAATCGAGCCGCCGCCGGCTACAACCGCTGTAATTGCCAGCATTTCATATCCGCTCCCGCCTTCAGACGTCGCTGAAGCCATGAAAGATAGCGAGAGCACCCCGGCCAAACCGGCGAAAAGTCCTGCCAACGCTTCATTTTGTATCTTCCGTTTGCGGATCGGGACGCCGCTGTACCGGGAAGCGTTGATGTTGCTGCCCATTGCCAGAAAATCACGACAAATTACACTGTTCTTCAGCCACCAGGCAGCAATAATCACAACAATGATTGCAACAAAAACAGTATTGTTGACCTTGCCCATTGTCCCGGTGCCGAAATTAAAAAACGTACTTTTACCGAGATTGCCAACGCTGTATCCGTCCGTCAGGATCAATGTGATCCCTTTGTAAACATAGGACAGACCAAGGGTAATAATGATCATCGGCAAGCCCAGGATGACACCAATGCTGCCATTAATCATTCCGCAGACAGCCCCCAGAACTAATCCAAAAACCGCACTCAGCCATGGATTCAGACCCGCTTGAATCAAAAGCGCCATCACATTTACGACAAGGTTATAAATCGCGCCAACAGAAATATCCATTTCTCCTGTCGCCACAACAAAAGTCATCCCGGTCGAAATCACGATCATTATCACCATTTGCCGGAATAAACGCAGAATATTCATCGACGTAGAAAACGTTTTGGTTGTCATCGAGAAAAGAATACAAACCAGGATGATTCCCCCCAAAACAGCCAATCCTGTCGTATTTTTATGTTGGAACCTCTTCAAGCGGGTCGCTAAATTCATATCTCAGTCCTTATTGCGGTAAAAATAAACCCTGTTCATGCTGCAAATGAGTAAAGCCGCGTGTTTTGGTCCTCGTCTTCATCACACTGCCGATGCAGGTAATGAAAAGATCACGACCGTCCTCACCACCCCATGCCAGATTTAAGGCTGTATCGACCGGTGTAATAACAAGTATTCCCAGCTCAGTTCCGTCAGAAGCATAAATATGCAGACCTTCTGGGCCACAGCAGAAAATATTTTCTTCCTCATCGATCTTCATCCCATCCGGGAAAGTATCGTCAGTTCCTGGCTGGCTGGTTTTTGCAAATTCACGGGGATTTTCCAAACTGCCGTCTTCATTCACATCAAAGACGATGATATTATAGTTCGGCGAATCGTTCACATAAAGCAATTTTTCATCACGTGAGAAACACAGACCATTCGGGTTTCCGAAGACATCTGCTCCCATACGTAATTCACCCGTTTTCGGATTGTAGATGTACACCGGACGCATTTCCGATGGGATTGGCCGGCCGATAGCTGCGGGTTTATTATATTGACGGCCAAAAGATGGATCTGTAAAATAAATCATTCCATCACTCCGGCAGACAACATCATTCGGGCTGTTTAATTCAATACCCTTGAAGTGGGTACAAAGAACCTCATAATCGCCGCCTTTGGTATTGCAGCGGCTCAGCTGGCTGTCTGTATGTTGACAAACGATCAGACGGCCATGATCATCAAAACACTGGCCATTTCCTTTGCTGTGATTATTGAAGATGACTTTGCCGCCTTCCTGCGGCGTCCAAGACATCGTGTTTGAAACAGGAATATCGTTGAAAAGAAGACGGTTTCCGACATAATCCCAGACAGCGCCCTCAGTCAAATGCATATCGGGAACAATCACATCTACCGCTTCTTTGGAATCAATGATGTCATCCAAACGATCATCGTATTTTAACAATCGCATCTGCATGTCTTCCCCTACTATTTATGTGTATTCTTGGCTGCCGGAATCACCTTGTCATATTCAGGCCAGAGTTTCATAATCGCCTGAGAAATGAAGAATGAATCCTGCGGAAAGCCGAACATACTGGCGCCTTTATCCGACCATTCTTTCAAAGCCTCTGCCTGCATTGCCGGCCAGGCCAAAAACGGCATATGATGCTTTACACATACCTGTGCTGCATTGTCCATGTAATTCTTGATCCGGGGATCATCCTGACGTCCGTGAAGTCCCATTCCGACGGAAAGGTCGCCGGGTCCCAAAACGATAATATCCACACCTTCGACTTGAACGATCTGCTCAATATTGCGAAAGCCTTCTTCCTGCTCGACGATCATCATCTTCAGTGTTTCCTTGCCTTCATTATCGACATAATTTGCCTGACCGATCTGGCCATAATTGCCGGCTCGCTGAGGGTTCCAGCCGCGCATTCCTTTTGGAGGATACGTACAGGAAGCAACTGCCTTCTTTGCATCTTCTACTGTGTTAATGAAAGGGAAACCAATAATATCCGGGCCCATATCCATGATCGGCCGCACAAGCGTATAATCAGAATACGGGAGCCGAATCATTGCGGCTGCGCCACCGGCATGAGCGCCGATCATCAGGTTCTGCATCTCCGTTCGCCCCATTGCGCCATGTTCGCCTTCAATCCAGACGAAATCATAGCCGGCCAGGCCGACCAGCTCGCTGACAGCCGGATCTGTTAATGCGACACAAACGCCGCAAGCAATCCGTCCCGAATCGATCTTGTTTTTGATCATCTCAACATATTTTTGCATTCCAAGCCTCTTCTAAACTTTTCCCGTCTTCCATTCCCTTTCACCTTTCGCGAGAGTGTCTGAAATATGGCAGCCTTTATTATTCGCAATGTAATGATATAGCAACTTTTTGGCAGATGTGATATATTAATGGCCAATTAATGTAAATATATGGCCAACTAAAAAATGCTCAAACCAAATGCTTTTATTTTCAAAAACGACAAAATGGAAGAAGATGTCTGGGGAATTACGCAGGAATTTCCTTACACGCATCTGTTTGTTGATTTCTCCAACTTTCAAATGGCAGAAGAGCAGGAATCCCTCTGGCACTGGCACAGGGAAATCGAAATTTTCTATGTGCTCAAGGGCAGAATTGATTATTCGACCAAAGGAAAGTCCTATTCGTTCAGAGAGAATGAAGGTGGTTTTGTCAATACGAATGTTCTCCATCGTGCGATGGTAAATCAGAAATTTCGAGATACGATCCAAATCGTCCAACTCTTTTCTCCGAGATTGCTGGCCGGACCGATGCATAGCGTTTTCGATGACAAATTCGTGACACCGATCACGAAATGTAACGAATTGGATATCCTCAAGTTTTCACCGGAAGAAAAAGTTCAAAAAGAAATTTTGGATTACCAGCAAAAGACATTCTTTATTGCTGAAGGGAATGATTTTGACAAAGAATTTGAGATACGCCATCAGCTTTCGAAAATCTGGTGTTTATTATTTGATTTCATGAAAACACCGGTTCTGGAAGAGATGGATTATTCAAACAACGATGGTGACCGGATCAAAAAAATGTTGCTGTTCATTCATCATAATTATGAGAAGAAAACTACGCTTGAAGACATTGCAATGTCAGCCAGCATCAGCATCAGAGAATGCTGCCGATGTTTTCAAAAAAGCCTGAAAATGACTCCGTTTGAATATTTGATTAATCATCGGATTCTCGCATCCTGTCAAAAGCTGGTCTACACCGATGATTCGATTTCTTCTATTGGCTATTCTTGCGGATTCTTCAGCAACAGTTATTTTGCAAAAGTCTTTAAGGAGCGCATGAATATGACCCCGAATGAATATCGAAGTCAAAATGTTGTCAAGGTACACTGAATCAGAAGAATAAACACCTTCAATCAATTTGATAGTAAATTTGGGGTATTAAACAAAAAAAACGAGGTGTCTCCTCGTCCGCATTGTCTTGATGTTTTGAATTATATTTGAAATCAAATAATTAATCGTCAAGGGCTTTATTACAACCGTAAGCGTTTCAAATTTCCCCGTTTTGTTCGGAGAAGCCTGCGGCTTTTTGTTCAAAGCCGATCTTCATCCGCTGAACTTCGGCTGGTTAGCAAAAATACGGAATAAGAGAATTATTTTCGGACAGAGCGGAACCGCAGATATTCTCTTTTAAAATTCGAATTACCGGCTGATTAATATTTCCGGATGAAAGCGCGGAAATAGAAAGTAAAATTGTATAAAGTGGAAACAGCGGTCCGGAATATACAGATTGAATCGCTGTGTGATGTATATGGAAACAGTGCATAACGAAGATACCTGGTATAAATTAGACACAGCAGCGAAACTGTATCCGGCAATCCTCTCCCCGAAGCAGGCGAGCGTTTTCCGGCTGAGTTGTATCTTAAAGGAACCGGTTGATCCGGAAATTCTGCAGACGGCGCTGACCGTTACGATCCGGCGCTATCCGTCGTTTAATGTCCGTTTGAAACGCGGAATTTTCTGGTTCTATTTTGAAATGAATGAGAAACTGCCGGTCGTCCGTCCGGAGTCGGTCTATCCCTGCCAGTTGATTGACCCAAAAGAGAACAATGATTTTCTGTTTCAGGTTTCCTGGTTTGAATCAAGAATTAATCTTGAGATATTTCATGGAATTGCTGACGGCAGCGGCGGGATTGAATTTCTTAAAACGCTGGTCTATTACTATCTTCTGCTTCAGGGCAAAAATATTCAGACGCTCGGGATGATTCTGACATTGGAGACCAAGGTGGACCCGGAGGAAACCGAGAACAGCTTCCATCGGTATTATGATCCGCTTTTTCAAACCAGCCGGGCTGAGGAAAAAGCCTACCATTTTTCAGGCAGCGCGCTGCCACAGCATCAGCTTCGGTTGATTCATGGGTTGATCCCGGTGGAAGAGTTATTAAATAAGGCGCGTGCATATCAAACAACTGTCACAGAGTACCTGACAGCCGTATTAATCAAAGCCTTTTTTATCGCTGACGGCGGGAAAGGCGACCCGGACGAGATTGTGAAGATTTCTGTTCCGATCAATTTGCGGAAGCTGTTCCCCAGCAAAACAGTGCGGAATTTTTCCTTTTATGTGAACGTCGGTGAACGCTTCAAAAATAAGCAAAATGGATTCGATTCACTTTTGTCCACGGTCAGGGAACAAATGAAAGACCAGATGCAAAAAGACAAAATTTCATCCCGAATGAATCCCAATGTTTCGCTGGAAAAGAACGCGGCCATTCAGGTTGTTCCGCTGGATATTAAGCAAGCGCTGATCAAACAGGTCCATCGGATCATCGGCGACGATTTGTTCACCTGCAGTCTTTCCAACCTGGGAGTTGTTTCGATCCCTGAAACCATGTCTTCTTACATTTCCCGTTTCGATTTCTCTCTGAGCATTTCGGAAAGGATTCCGTTGAATTGCAGTGTGTGCTCATCCAACGGGATTGTGTCCTTCACCTTTTCTTCTTCACTGAAAGAAACATCCGTTGAACAGGCATTTTTTCGCCTCCTGGCCGCGGATCAGCTCCCTGTCACCATTGAATCGAACCAAGGCTGAAGCGAATAATGAAAAAATGCCGGCAGTGCAATGTGTGGGTAAATACCAATGCGGATTTTTGTCCGTTGTGTAATGAAATGCTGGTTGTCGTGGACGAACGCGAGTCCGCGCCGTTATACCCTGTGATATCCGAGCCAAAAAAGGAAGGCCGGAAGTTAAACTTTCTGGCAAAGATTTTTTTGTTTGTTTCGATCCTTGCGTCGATTACCAGCCTGGTTGTTAATATAGCCGTCTGGAACGGAGTTTTCTGGTCTTTGCCTGTCATTGGCGGGATCATAATTGCCTGGCTTTTGGTGGGGCTTCCTCTGATGGGCGGGCTCAATCTGAACTATATGCTGATATCGCAAATGGCCGGTGTTCAGTTATATCTGATCCTGATCGACGCGGTCTTTGGGGCGAAAGGCTGGGCGGTGACCTATGTGAATCCGTTTTTATATATTGCCGTAGCGATTACGATATCGCTTTTTGTGATTCTTTACCGGGTTGAATGGCGGGATTATCTGATCACCCTGGTGCTCATGGCGGTGATCGGAATTTGTCCGCTTTTGAATATTCTTTTTCAATGGGCCAATGTGCTCTGGCCGAACATGGTTTTTGGCTTGCTGGTTTTCAGTCCGGATAAATTAAAGAAAGAAATTCGGAAAAGGCTGCATCTTTAACCAGCGATTCGGAATTTGGATAGTTCTTTACGAATAAAGCGCAAAAATAAAAGAACAACAAACACTTCTTTTGGGTAATTCAACACTTTTGATACCCGCACCCTGTTTTGAAATGCTGACCGTTTTATGGGAGCCAGGGCGGTTTTGATTCCACTGTGAGCCGGCGGTTGATTCATCCTCCTGTTCACGGGAATTCAGATCCTTTCGTTTTTCGAAGGATAAATAGGCAGCGTCAACATGATTCGGCGCCGTTTGTCCGCTGTCAGATGGGAGATTTCTCCCCGACTGCGTTCGTGGATTCAATAATTTGGCCCTGTGCCGGTTCGGCGGATTCACTGTCTTCCTGTACGGCGATGAGTACGCTGGCGAAAATAAGCACGGCTCCCAGAACCTGGATCCCGGAAAAACTTTCGTGTAAAAAGAGAATCCCGGAGAGCGATCCGAAAACGGCCTCCAGGCCAAGGATGATCGCGGCTTTGGATGCTTCGGCATGTTTTTGCGCAACAGCCTGCAATGTGAAGCCGCCGGCAATAACAATGATCCCGGAGTAAAGAATGATCAGCCAGTTGCCGCTGAGGTTACCGGTTGCCTGCGGGTCGGAGAATCCCCAGCAGACCAGGTTGATGAGACCGCAGACAAGAAACTGACCGGAAGAAAATTGAATCGGGTCGGTTTTCGCAGAGGCTTTTCCGACGATAATGATATGCAGCGCCCAAAAAGCCGAACCCAGAAACACGATCGCATCTCCGATGGACATTTTGTCGAGCGATTTTCCGGATGTGCTGAGCAGGTATAATCCGATGATAGCCAGAAAAGCTGCAATATAAGAATTGCGGTTGATTTTTTTCCGGAAGAGCAGGAACGACAGGAACGGGACCAGCGCGACATAAATTGTCGTGATGAAGCTGGCATTTCCGATGGTCGTATATTTCATGCCCACCTGTTGTATCATAGCCGCGATAAAAAGAACGCTTCCGGACAGGATCGTAATTCTGCGGCCTTCTTTGCTGGAGGGGAGCCGGAAACGGGCGAGGCAAAAGATCGTGAACCCCGCCAATAAGTAACGAAGGCCATTAAATGCGAAGGGGGATAAATTATCTGCGCCGATTTTCTGCGGGATAAACCCGCTGCCCCAAAGGATGGATGTTAATAGAAGGTAACCGTAAGCGAAAAAAGATTTCCGGCGATTCGAGCTGGGTTGGTTAACGTTATTCAAGTGTGACTCCCATTTTTATGCAGTTATCCATATGAACTTTCTGGTAAAATTTTGAATCGCTGGGACATTTCCCGGGCTGCCGGTTGATCAGTGACTGAAGATAGTGATAATTTTCCGAAAATATGGAGACATCAGACAAGCGGCCATGCCCCGGCAGAACATGAAAAACATCTTTCCGGTCCATCCATTTCTCCAAATTGCTGATCCAACGGGGTACATCCTCAGGATCATTAATGACCGGGATTGATTCCACGGAATCCCCGCCTAAAAGAACCCCTTTTTCGGGAATAAATCCAATGATGCTGTCTGCCGTATGTCCTCTGAAATGGTAGAGTTTCAGCGAAAAATCACCCATTGCGATCGTCATTGCTTCATCAAAGGTAAAGTCAGGCGGGACCAATTTCAGCCCCCGCCAATCATTGGGATGATCGTTCCTGAAATGCCGCAGCGTTGCGGGCAGCTCATTGTTAAAACGCTGAACCGCGCTGGTATGGGCGATTACATGGTTAAATTCGTAACCGCAGGTTCCCCAACAATGGTCCCAGTCAGCGTGGCTGTAGACTGCGACGGCCGGTTTTCCGCCGAAAAGCGATTCCATGCCGGAAATATCTTTCGGAAAAGACGCCGTGTCCCAAACCACAAAAAAGTCTCTGCCTT
>CALAEB010000200.1 GCA_937890875.1 uncultured Anaerolineaceae bacterium
CATGACAGATAACAACGTGATATCGTCAATATACCCGAGGATCGGTATATCCGGGACGAGATCCACCGGCGATAAAATATAGATGACCGTCGCGATGACGGCCAGCTTGATCCATAATGGAGTTTCTTTATTCTTCAGTGCCGAATAAATTGCGGCCAGGCTTATTTTTAACTTATTCACGTTCTCTCTCATCCTTCGCTCCATATCACATATCAGGGGAAAAGCAATATTTCATGGATCATCGGGAAATAACCGCTTTGACAGCGTTTCAAAATAGGAAGAAAATTTTCTGTTGTTTTTTTCGCGAGGCGAAAAAAACAACAGGCTTTCCCTCTTTATTTCGAAAGGCCGGCCAGATTCCGAACTGCCGTCGCTTTGGACGGTCTCTCCGGTCTGTTCCGGTGTTATTTCCAACACTAATTTTCCTGAAACAATCCGGTCTTCCATCTTTTGAAATTCCCGAAACTCCTTGACGAAAAAAACACCCGCAACTCATGCGTACAAGGCCGGATCATGGGTTCAATATAATTTGATTCGATTGTATCATGTTCTTCAGCAGATATTATTTTATGAATTGCCGGATCACAAGCCAGAGGATCCCGAGCCAGAAAACAACGACCGGAATCGCAAAATACCATTTCTTCGGTTTGCCGCCCTGCCAGAGACCTTCGGCTTCCCGCCGGCAGTCCGTCAGAATATCCGGCGGAATCAGCCGGACAGTCAAACCGGCGAACAGCGGCAGCAATATCAGATCATCCAGATAGCCCAGAACCGGAATAAAATCCGGAACGATATCGAGCGGGGAAAGCGCATAAGCAACCGTGATCCCGGCCATCAATTTTGCGGCGAACGGTGTATCACGCCGCTTCATGGCAAGAAAAACTGCGGGAATCGTCACCCGCAGTTCAGACGCTGTCTGGCTCGCTTTTTCGGAAATTAATTTCCGAATCTGTTTCATCTCATCCCAGACATTCATAATTCAGGAAACGCTTTCGAACAAAAAAGAAAAATCGCAGTGCGCTATGCTTCGCGCAAACACAGCGGTCATTACGTCTATGGCGCCTTTGTCGCCGATCCGGTCGGGGTCGGTTCAGCCACCGGATTCTGATCGGTCAGGATCATGGTCGAGGTATTATCGATCGTCGTTCCGGTTTGGCCATTTTGTGTGGAAGGAACACTTCCTTCTTTGGAAATCGTGATATCGATCGTTCCCGGCATAATGGATTGGATCGTAACTCCCGTCCAGGACGAGATGTCAATTCTCGGTTCCAGCTGATAATGCCCCGCTTCATAATCCTGTAAATCCAGAACTGCGTAAAGCTCTTCGTCCTTTATCTGATCCAGCACCGGCTGCGGTCCGCTGAGATATACGTCAACCGCTTCCGGGGAAAGGACCGGCTGCATATCCGCTTCCAGCCCAATAACAAAGACCGGAATATTATTCAGTGTCAGCGCGCCTTCGATCGGGTCGATATCCACATCAACGGAAACGGTTTGATCCCCCACCAGCGAAATGCCGTCCGGCAAATCCAGCCCGACTTTGATCTCGGTCGGCTCGGTCAGCGTACTTAAGTCCACCGGTTCGGTATTCAGATAACTCGGCAAACTTTCCAATAAGGTCCTGTCCGAGGAATAGATGGTTACCACGCTTGGATCCACACTGATTTTCGAGACCCGGTAGCCGGCAGGAACCGTTCCCGGCACCACAACTTTCACCGCAACCACCCGATAACCGCCGCGAAGACTGATTTCCTGCGAAACCTTCACTTTTTCAGGCTGAAAAGTCAGACCGGAGGGTATTACCGTGCCGTTTTTATTTACCGCAGCGATGATCAATTCTTTTTCAATCGATTCAGTCGCGTTGGAATGATCCAATATAACACGAACAAAATCGATCTGATCCAAAAGCGAGACAGATCCGCTCACGTTGATCCTGCTCTCCGCAGCCACCGGGACTTCCGCTTTAAACGCGGTCGGAATGCTCCCGACTTCACTGATTGTCAGATCAAAAGTGCGTGTCTCATATTTTTCCAGAACCACTTTGACAGACTGCGGTGAAAAAGATGTGATCAGAATCGGCTCGATCCCGATTTGTATTTTCAGCGGGATTTCATATTCTCCGGGCTGCAGACCGGTTACATCGACGATCGCCTTTGCCGAAAGCCTCGAATTGGTGATCTGTTTCCAGATAGAAGCAGGCGCACGAAGATTAATCGTAATCTGCTCCGGGAGCGTATTTGTCATCACCAGCCCTTCTTCCAGCCCGACCAGTTCAACCGTGACCGTATTCCCAAACCGGCGTTCCTCCGTCGGATCGGTTGAGGTGATCGCCACAACCCATACGGTTAACGCAAGAACAAACGCGATCCCGATGGATGATAAATTTTTCAGAAAAGAGACCATTTGTTTTTTCATTCTTACTCTCGTCTTTTCAGCCAGTTCCACAAATAGGCCCCAAAATTCTTCAGCCGGATCAGGAACGGAACCGGTTCGGGAATTTCATATAAATCCGTCAAAAAAACTTTCAGCCGCTCATGGCTGATCCCGCGGATGATCCTGCCATCCCACGATAACGCGATCGACCCGGTTTCCTCTGAAACAACAATGGTAATAGCGTCGCTGGTTTCAGAAATCCCCAATGCCGCCCGGTGCCGCAGGCCCATCTGGCGGTCCGGTGTTTTATCCAACACATTCCGAGAGGAAAGCGGCATAATACAGGCTGCGGCGGTCAGCTGTCCCTTGCTGATGATCACCGCGCCGTCATGCAGCGGCGTATTCGGATAAAAGATCTGCAGCAGCAGTTCCGGGGAAACAACGGCGTTCATCAGAACACCGGTCTGAACATATTTATCCAGATCATCTCCCCGCTGCATCACGATCAAAGCGCCGTGATTGCGGTCCGCAAGGCGGGAACTGGCGAGCACAACCGCGTCAATGACCGAATTCATCTCCTCGGCATTGGGGATATGGATCAGAAACAATTCATGAAAAGATTGTACCCGTCCCAACCGCTCGAAAGCCCGGCGGATTTCCGGTGCGAACACAACCGGGACCACAATTAAAACCGCCGGAAGAACGCTGCGGATCAGCCACGTAAACGCCGGGAGATCCGTCAGGACGAACAGCAACCCGACAATAATCGAGACAATGATCGTTCCGCGCAGCAGGGTCGTTGCCTGGGTGCCACGGACAAAACGCAGGAAAAAATAGATGATCATCGCCACTAACAGGATATCAATAACGCTTTTCCAGTTAAAACGCTGTCCAAGGAACAATATTTCAGAGAGAACCTGCTGCATGATTGACCTTAATCTATTCGATATAATAAGTAAAAAAACAGAACGAATATCTTCATTTATTGTATCAACAATTCTGAAGGTTCGTCAAGACGTCTACGAAGATACTCCGTCCACAGCGCAAGCACTTTTGCCCGCAATTCCGTCAGCGGAACCGCTGTATTAATAACAGCGTCAAATTGATAGGAACCCCAATCGATCGATTTCTGAACTTCGACCCGGTCCGCAGCCGTTTCGTAGGAGTAGCCGCGGTTTTCCATCAGACGGCGGATCTGGACACTTTCCCCGGCAAAGGCCAGCCAGTTATATTGGCAGAGTGCTTTCAACTCGGAATCCATCAATTTAATCGCCTCAATCACAACCGGTCTTTCAGATATCTGAATCATTGAACGGATCCTTTCAGCAATTACGGGGTGCATCACAGATTCAAGCCAGCGCAATTCGCCCTCATCCGAGAAAACAATTTTACCCAGGCGCGACCGGTCAATTTCAGTCGGTCCGCCTTCCTCCTCGGCCCGCAAAACCGCGCTTCCATACCGGGAAACAACCGCCTGATACGCCGGTTCCCCGTACCGCATCAGATCATGACCGACCAAATCGGCGTCAATCCCAAGACAGCCGGCCGACTCGAGCGTCCGGCGGATTTCGCTTTTCCCGCTGGCGATGCCGCCGGTCACACCTAACACAAGTTTGTCTCTGTTTTTTTTCA
>CALAEB010000201.1 GCA_937890875.1 uncultured Anaerolineaceae bacterium
TATCGGAACGGGAAGCGGAACCTGTTCTCCGGGAGATGAATGCCGATGCTGTAATCCTTCACAGGGCTCACCGAAGACGGGAAATGGCAAAAAAAGGAGAACCAGCAATGAACAGCGAAAACATGCTTAATGAGAACAACGCGCCTCAAAAATATATTGTCCCGATCGGCCCTCAGCATCCTGCCCTCAAAGAACCGGGGCACTTTGAATTTACGGTTGAAGGCGAAATTGTGGTCGATGCCTCCATCCGGCTGGGGTATGTCCACCGGGGGATTGAGAAAGCCGCCGAAAAACGAACCTGGACGCAAGTGATGTATTTGGTGGAACGTGTTTGCGGTATTTGCTCACATTCTCACGGAACGGCCTTCATTGAAAGTGCCGAGGCGCTTGCCGGGGTTGAAATCCCGCCGCGCGCAAAGGTGATCCGCTCCATCGCCGGTGAAATTGAGCGGCTGCACAGCCATCTGCTTTGGCTTGGTGTTGCGGCGCATGAAGGCGGGTTCGACGCACTGTTCATGTATTCATGGCGGGATCGGGAGATCGTCATGGACATCCTTGAAAACTTCTTCGGGAATCGGGTGAATTATTCGGTAAACCTTCCCGGCGGGGTGAAAGAAGATATCACCGCGGAGTTTTCGGATGAACTGCTTACGAAACTTGATTATCTTGAAAAACGGATGCATTATTACCTGAATGTGGTTAACAAGGATATTACGTTCCGTTCCCGTACCGTTAATATCGGTTCGCTCAGCAAAGATGAAATGTCAAAACTTGGCGCGACCGGCCCGACGGCCAGATCCGCCGGGATCGCACGCGATATCCGGGTAGACCGCCCTTATTCCGGTTTTGACATCTTTCCAATTAATATCGTGCTGGATGATCGGGGAGATTTGAACGCGCGGTTTGTTGTCCGGATAAAAGAATGCCTTGAATCAATCCGTTACATTCGTGAAGTGCTGCCGCAAATTCCGGAAGGGGAATTATCGGTAAAATTCCCGCGGAAAATCCCTACCGGCGACTACATGTTATCCGTTGAAGCGCCAAGAGGGGAACTATTCTATTATGTGCGGTCCAACGGTACGGAAAACCCGGACCGGGTCAAAGTGCGGACGGCCAGCCTTTGCAATTGGGGAACAATCGTTTCCGCTGTTGCAAAAGGGCACAGACTGGCCGATATGCCCATGATTCTGGCCGGAATTGACCCCTGTTTCTCCTGTAATGACCGGATGGTTGTAATTAATGGGAATTCGAAGAATCCAAAAATTTGGACTTGGGAACAACTTAGAAGATACGGAGTCGAATACTACCAATGAACACACCGCACCCACTGATTTGTCTGCTCTTCTTCCCATGCGGGCTTTTTCTGATCATCGCATCATTGTTTTACGAATGGCTGGATCGGAAAATCATTGCCCGCTTTCAGAACCGGATGGGGCCCCGCTTATACCAGCCTGTCGCCGACCTGTTTAAACTTCTGTCCAAAGAAGAAATCATACCGCTGGGCGTCAACCGTACACTGTTCATTGCGCTGCCTGTCTTTGCGTTTGCCTGTGTTATGACCGCTTCGCTTTACGTTCCGCTGTTCGGGTTTAAATCCGCCTGGAGTCTGCGCGGGGACCTGATCATCACGATGTACCTCCTTTCAGCGATGACGGTTTGTCTTGGCATGGCAGGAGCCAACTCAATCAACCGGTTCGCGGTCGTCGGGGCAACCCGGACATTGACACAGCTTTTTGCCTATGAGGGACCGTTTATGCTGGCGCTGCTGATGCCGGCTTTGGTTGCCCAAACCTGGACCATCAGCGAAATTGCGGACTACGCCGCGAATCATACCTGGCTGATTGTGACGCAGCCGGTCGGGTTTGTTATCGCGGTAATCGGTTTGATCGGGAAATTGGAGCTGCCTCCGTTTGACGCGCCTGAAGCCGAATCGGAGATTGTCAGCGGCGCGTTATCGGAATATTCCGGCCGCGGATTAGGGGTATTCCACATCGCAAAGAACGTCGAACTGGTCGTTGGGCTGGCGCTGATTGCGGTCTTTTATCTTGGCGGCGTCGGAAACCCGCTTCAGTTCGCGATTAAAACGATCATATTGCTGGGCGCCATCGCGCTGCTGCAATCCACATTGACCAGGCTGCGGATTGATCAGACAGTCGGGCTTTGGTGGCAGATCGGCGCGATACTCTCGCTGCTGCAGCTTTTGATTATCATCTTAGTGAGGGTCGAATGAGAGGCCAAATGAGACTCATCGGAATGCTCCAGGACGTGGTCAAATCCTTGTTTGTAAAACCTTCCACGCAGAACTATCCATACAAAAAACGGGCTGTCCCCGCGCGGTATCATGGCCGTTTGGAGTATGACGCGACCAAATGCACCGGCTGCATGATGTGCGTGCGCGACTGCCCGGCAGAAACGATCAAAATAGAGATTGTCGACAGAAAAGCAAAGCAGTTTTTCATGACCTATAATATCGGAGAATGCGTCTACTGCAAACAGTGTGTCTACAACTGCCGGTTTGATGCGCTTCATATGACAAACCAGATGTGGGAATCCGCTTCAGATACCAAAGAGGGTTTCCAACTTTATTTCGGGAAACAGGAATATATCGATGCATTCTTGGAAAACAAAGCTGCGGGAAACAATCCTGCGGCTGCAGGCTGATAAAGGAATCGTCCCGAAAATCGCAATTCTCGGCATCGGAAACGAACTGAACGGAGACGATGCCGCCGGCGTGCTGATGGCACGGGAATTAATGAAGCATTATGCGGATCAGCCGCAGCGGAGTAATCTCGTCATTTATGACTGCGGAACTCTCCCGGAAAATTTCAGCGGCCCGCTGCGGAAATTCAGGCCGGATCTGATCCTGATGCTCGACGCCGGTTCATTCGGCGGAAAACCGGGCGATCTTCTGCTGGCAAGTTCCGAGGAATCAGAGGGGATGAGTTTCTCAACGCATTCCCTGCCGCCATCTGTTTTTGCGGATTTTTTGATAAATGAATTGAATTGCGTCGTCCAGCTGCTGCTGGTACAGGCGGAAAATATCGATTTTTGCGATCCACTCAACAGTCAAATTGAGAAAACGATCCGAGAAACGGTTCCTGCGCTGGCAGAAATCATCCCGGGATGACGTTTTTCTGCCCGGGAATTAAAAAATCTGTGGTTTTGTTGATTTTTCGCAAAGCGAAAAATCAACAAAACCACAGAACACCTTCTTTGAAACCTGAATTGTTAATCCGATTGGGAAACATAACGGAAAGGCAAAGCTTTTTGCTTAATCCTCACCCGAAAAAAACTTGACTCCTCAATCCACTGTTAAAGTCAGACTGGAACCGATTGTCCAGCCTTCCCAGCCGGAAGCCGTCCGTACATGGTACCAGTTTGTATAATTGATTTCCACCGGGCCTTCAAGAATTTCCAGCAGCGAACCGTTCGGCGCCACAGCAATGATCGTTTCATTCGTACCGGGCGTTTCAAGCAGGAAAATTCCCGAATCGTGTCCGGAATTTACCACCGCGTAAGACTGTTCTTCCGGCGGATTTTCGTCCGGAACCGGCGTATCATAATAAACCTTTTCTTTCACGTCTTTGGCACAGCGAAATCCTGTTTCGGCATTATACGCATCCGGCTCTAACGCATAGCGATTCGTGACATGGACCTGCTCCAGCTCCGTATTCCAGGAATCGCCGCGGACGACCTTCTGCGTTCCATCCGCCGGTCCGGCCGGATCTTCAAGCGGAGATTCCGCATAATATCCGCTTGCATACCAATCCGCAACCCATTCGGAAACATTGCCGACGACATCCACCAAACCATACGGGCTGGCTCCCTCCGGATAAGAATTGCCCATCTCTGTGTCGCCGGGAACCAATGTGATGTTCATCGTATAATTTTTCGGTTCGCCATTTCCCCAGGAATACCGGCGATAATCCACCGTCCCCAGCCCGGCTTTTTCCCATTCGGCTTCTGTCGGCAGCCGTTTATCGACAAACTCACAGTAAGCCTGCGCCTCATTCCAGGTGACATTCACAACCGGGAAGCGGCCAAAAGATTCATTGCCGTAATAATTCTCCCGCGTCGCGCTGGAAGAATCCTGCGGTTCACTGCAAACACCGGCTTCAACGCATTCGGCGTACGCATCATTCGTCACTTCATATAAATCGATATAATACGACTTTAAATAGACAGTATGCCTCGGCTTGGCATCCGTTTTTGCGTGCAAATCCCCGTCCTCGGCGCCAATCATCGACATGCCTTCTTCGATGTATACCATGCCCTGCGGGACGTCGATATCATATTTTTCAGAAATACTGTCAAAAGCACCTGCAAAAAAAACGGAGAAGATCAGGCATAAACCGGTCAAGATCCGAAAAAGGTAATTTGATTTCCTCATAAATTCTCCTTGAGTCAACTTTCATTCAAATGAATTCCAGCCATATTTTCCAGAACAGCGATGACGGCAGAATTATCTTCCAGCCCGAATCCCTGCTGAAGCATCGCTGTATACAACTGCGTATCGATCGCGGCGGATGGCAGCGGAATGCCGTATTGGCGGGCAGTTTCCATCACAATATTCAGGTCTTTCGCCTGCATATGAGCCTTAAAACCCGGGGTCCGATTGCCGGAAAACAAGCGTTGGGGTTTGACGTCCAGTGTCCAACACTGCGCCGCCCCGGAGCGGATCGCCTCCACCACTTTCTGCGGATCGGCGCCGGCTTTCTGCGAGAAAATCAGCAGCTCCGCCATCGCCACCATTTGCGCGGCGACCATAATTTGATTGGCCGCTTTTGCGATCTGGCCTGCCCCTGCCGCACCCACGTGCGTAATTGTTTTTCCGATGCAGTTGAATATCGGAGTAACTTTTTCCAGCGGATCAGTGTCACCGCCAACCATAATTGTCAGCATCCCATCTCTTGCGCCGATATCGCCGCCGCTCACCGGCGCGTCCAGCGCCTTGATTCCTTTTTCGCCTAACGCCTGATAAATCGTACGGGAAACCGCGGGCTGAATAGTCGAATTATCAACATAAATCAACCCGGGGGTCCCGGCTGTAAGTATCCCATCTTTTCCGAGCACAACTTCGGTCACGTCCGGAGAATCCGGCAGATTTGTGAAAATTACGTCCACCTTAGTAGCCACTTCCGCCGGTGAGAAGGCCGCTTCAGCGCCCTCGGCAACGAGTTCGTCCACCACAGCCCGGCTTCGATTATGAACAACCAGCGGAAATCCGCCCTTCATTATATTTCGGGCAATGGATTTCC
>CALAEB010000202.1 GCA_937890875.1 uncultured Anaerolineaceae bacterium
ACCCCGCGGTGCGCCATGGAAATTTCACCCGGCCGCGGATGGTTGCCGCCGCCGACCAATCCGGCGTTGCTGATCGTATGATGCGGAGAGCGGAACGGACGGCTTTGGATCAGCGGCATTTCAGACGGCAGCTGATCCGCAATCGAATAAATCCGTGTCACATCCAGCGCTTCTTCAACGCTGAGATCCGGCAGGATGGAAGGCAGTGCCCGCGCCATCAGCGTTTTTCCGGTTCCAGGCGGGCCGATCATCAGGACGTTGTGCGACCCTGCCGCGGCAATTTCAAGCGCCCGCTTGACGTGTTCCTGACCTTTGATTTCGCCGAAATCCGTCAGCACCTTCGGAACGATCCGGGTGACTGTCAACGGTTGCTGCGGATCGATCGAAGCGCCTCCGGTCACATGCAGATACAGCGCGGCCAGCGTCTCCACCGGAAAAACATCGATATCCGGGATCAGCGCAGCTTCTTTCGCATCGCAGGCGGGAACATAAACGCTGGTGAATCCGGCCGTTTTGGCTTTGGCGACGATCGGCAGAATCCCGCGCACATGCCGAACGGAACCATCCAGCGACAACTCGCCGATGATCAGGCTGTTCAGCAGACGGTCCGGCGGGATGGAGCCGCCGGCGATCAGAATTCCCACCGCAATGGGCAGGTCAAAAAAAGAACCTTCTTTGCGCAGATCCGCCGGAGCCAGATTAATGGTGATCTTTTCACGGGGAAACACCAATTCGGAATTGCGGATCGCAGCCCGGACCCGTTCACGGCTTTCCTGCACAGCCGCATCCGGCAGGCCAACGATCACGGTAGCGGGCATCGAATGAGCCGAGGCATCCACCTCCACTTCAATGATTTCTCCGTCCAGATCCATCACCGTGCATGAATAAATTTTTGCGAGCATGGCGAATATTTATTGATTCAGGACAAAATAAAGCAGAACCAGCAATCCCAGCCCGATCCGGTAATATCCGAACAAGGTAAAATCATGTTTCCGGATATATCCCATCAGGAATTTGATCGCCAGCAGGGAAACGATGAATGCGGACGCCATTCCGGCCAGTAAAACCAGCGCTTCCATACCGGAAAAAGCCAGCCCGAATTTCAGGATTTTGATGAAACTGGCGCCGAACATGATCGGAATCGCCAGAAAAAACGAGAATTCAGCCGCGACAGCCCGGGAGGTGCCGATCAGCATCGCGCCCAGAATCGTCGCGCCCGAACGGGACGTGCCGGGAATCAAAGACAAAACCTGAAACAGGCCGATCAAAAAAGCGGTTCGAATATCCAGCTCGGAAAAATGATGGAGCCGGAACGAGCGCGTGCGGTTCCGGCGTTCGACGATCAGAAACAGGATCCCGTACAGAATCAGCGTGATTGTCACGGTTTGCCAATTATAAAAAATCGCATCGATCGAATCTTCGAAGAGGACTCCGACAATCCCCGCCGGAACGCAGGCCAGAGCGACTTTCAGCCACAGCGTCAGCGTCTCTTTTCGCTCCTCATCCGTTTTCTGCGCGGAAAACGGGTTCAGTTTCTGAAAATACAGAATCACGACTGCCAGAATCGCACCCAGCTGAACGACGACAAAGAACATCTCTTTGAACGCGTCGCTCATGTTCAGCCGGATGAATTCATCCGCCAGAATCATATGGCCGGTACTGCTGATTGGCAGCCACTCCGTAAACCCTTCAATGATTCCCAGCAGGATCGCCTTGATAATTTCGGACATGGACCGCTCCAATCTTTATTAATTCATAAATAAGGAATATTGTGAACAATTCTTTCGGGAACCGTAAGTCCGGACAGCAGCGTCTTTTCCGGCAAATTCCTTTATTATTTTACATCAAGTTGAAATGATCAATCCGCGATCCGGCAGGAATTCAGCTTAACCAAATATGGGATTTCCCTGCATAAAGAAGAGTTCTTTATACGGAAAAATCCTGACAGAAATTTCGTCCTCTGAAATATGATCAAAGTGGCAAAAGCAGAATTGTCGAAAAAGAAAACTGTTGTTCTATGTTTTATTGGGCGAAGCCCAATAAAACATAGAACAACAGATAACTCTTTTGGGAGATTTTACTTTTTTGAAACCGAATCCAGTTTCAAATTACCGGAGGGTTTTGAAATATCAGGATTAATTCCGCATGAAAAAGTATAATCAGGACAGGGCAGAATTCTCCCGCCGTCCGTTCCGGCCGGTTTCCCGACTGCGCGGCGGCTCACCCAAAAAGGGAACTCCGCGTTCGGGAGACGGGAACAAAACCCGGCGGCAAAATGCGGAACAGGGAATTCCACAGCGATTGAGGAAAGCAGGTGCATTGACGAATCAGATTGAAACAAAACGCATCAACGCAGACGGGATCGGTATAACCTGTTACTGTGCGGGAAGCGGTGAGCATACGATCATCCTGCTGCATGGCGCCGGTGTAGATTCGGCGATGCTGTCCTGGGAAGAGGTTATTCCGTTGCTCTCCGACCGTTATCGGGTCATTGCGCCGGATCTGCCAGGCTACGGCGCAAGCGACCGGATCAGCGGCAGCTACACATTGGCATTCTATACCGACATCGTAAAAAAGATTATTGAAGCGGTCGGCGGCTCGCCGGTCATCCTGGCCGGGCTGTCCTTAGGCGGCGGCATTTGCCTGAACATGGCGCTGACATACCCGGAACTGATTCGGATTCTCATACCGGTTGACGCGTGGGGATTGTTTGGCAGATTGCCCTGGCACCGGCTGACCTATTGGTTCACGCGTTCAAAACTGAACGATCATCTGTATGCATGGACCAGCAAAGTCCCTTCGCTCGTCCGCTGGTCGCTGGCATCTAACCTGTTCGGCGACAAAGCCAAAATAAGCGATACGCTGGTCACCCGAACGCAGCAAGCAATGCGGGAACCGGACGCCGGAAAGCCGTTTATCTCTTTTCAGCGAAGTGAAATCACACCTACCGGCCTCACTACCAATCTGTTCGGGCGGCTTGAAGCAATCAGTGTTCCCACGCTATTGATCCACGGCAGTCTGGATAAAGCGGTTCCGGTAAAAGGGGCCATTGTTGCCAGCCGGCGAATCCCTGATTGCGAATTGTACCGGATGGAAGGCTGCAAACATTGGCCACAGAAGGAGCGTCCCGAAGAATTCGCGGATGCCGTTCAATCTTATCTGACTCGAAAATTGAAAGGAACATCCATCTCATGAACAAATATGATGTCATCGTCATCGGCGCCGGCCCCGGCGGATACATCGCGGCCATCCGGACCGCCGAGGCGGGATTGAAAACCGCGATCATCGAAAAAGACGCATTGGGCGGCGTGTGCCTGAATGTCGGCTGTATCCCTTCCAAATCTTTATTAAAGAATGCGGAAATCGCCCGGACGCTGCGCAAAAACGCCGCGCTCTTCGGGGTCAGTTTTGATAACCTGCAGCTGGATTATGCCGCAGCCGTTGAGCGCAGCCGTAAAGTCTCCAAACGGCTGAACCAGGGCGTTGGTTTTCTGATGAAGAAAAACGCGATTGACGTCTATGAGGGAACCGCCGTTTTTCAGGACGCCCATTCCATCCGGGTGGAAAAGGCCGCCGGCGAAGCCGAACAGCTCGAAGCGGACGCCTTCATTATTGCGGCCGGAACCCACCCGTTCGAAATTCCGGGCATAACACCGGACGGTGAAAAGATCCTGAATTACCGGCAGGCAATCCTGCAGCCCCGGCTGCCGGGATCCGTCATCATCATCGGCGGCGGAGCGATCGGCGTCGAATTCGCCACCATCTGGAATTCCTACGGTTCGCAGGTGACGGTCGTCGAAATGAAAGACCACCTGGTGCCGAATGAAGACCCGGAAGCCGGTGCGGAGTTGGAGCGCGCTTTCAAAAAACAGGGGATCAAAGTGAAAACCGGCGCCGCGCTGACAGGCGTTACAAAAACGGATCACGGTGTGCTGGCAAAGATTCGTTCCGGAAATGAAGAAAGTGAAATCGAAGCAGAACAGATCCTGGTTGCGACCGGGTTCCAGCCGAACAGCCAGGGGCTCGGGCTGGAATCCGCCGGCGTGGAGACCCATCCGCGCGGCTGGATTCTGACGGACGACCGCGGCAAAACGAATGTCGGACATATTTACGCGATCGGCGACATCACCGGCAAAATTCTGCTGGCGCATGCCGCCTCCGCCATGGGGAAAACCGCCGCCGAAAGCATCGCCGGACTGGAAACGCAGCCGCTGAATATCGACTTGATTCCGCATACCACGTTCAGCTTCCCGCAAATCGCTTCGTTCGGGCTGACCGAAACTTCCGCGCAGGAAAAAGGCATTCCGGCGCGGGCCGCGAAAGCCGGTTTTATCGCTAACGGGAAAGCGCTCGGCATCGCTGAAAACGAAGGCTGGGCCAAAATCCTCTACCATGCCGAAACCGGCGTTGTGCTGGGCGCCACACTGATTGGGCCTGAAGTGAGCGAACTGCTGCCGGAACTGACGCTGGCCGCATCCAAACGACTGACGGTAAAAGACCTTTCCAACAATGTTCACGCGCACCCGACTCTGAGCGAAATCATTCAGGAAGCGGCAGAGAGCATCCGGGAATAACCGCTGCGATGAACTTCTCCATTTCTCAGGCCAAACCGGAGGACACGCCCGGTTTGGTTGGCTTACTCAACGCGGTCACCGAACGTCTGCATCAGAGAGCCATTCATCAGTGGAACGATCCCTGGAAAGCCGACGCAATCGAAGCGGATATCGTCCGGAACAGCGTCTTCCTCCTATGGGAGCCGGAAAGGATCATCGGCACCTACAGTTTCAAAACGCTGGAATCGAATCCATGGAGATCTAAAAACCGTTCCCAATCTCTCTATCTTTACCGGATCGCACTCCATCCCGATTATCAGGGGAAAGCGATCGGCAAAAAACTCGTTTTCCATGCGCTGGCCATGGGCAGACGGCAGCGCATGGAAGTATGGCTGGATTGTTGGGCGGGGAACGAAAAATTGAAACAATTTTACCGCGCCGCCGGGTTTCTGCATGCCGGCGATTTCCCGGAAGAAGATTACCGGATCAGCGTTTTTTATTTTCCGCTGCCATCGTCGGCACGGGTTCCCGCTTCGCCCAAGGATAGCTGAGGCAAGAATTCCAGATTTTTTTGCCGGTGATCCAATTTTTGGTTCGAGTTCCCAAAATCAAATCGATCGAAGCGGAAACCACGGTTCCGTTTTTTACGCGAAGCGCGGCAACAGGATAACCGCAAATTTCAAATTTCTGGCGGGGATTTCCTCTTTTTGTTAAACCATGATAAAATTCTACCGCTCGGCGAAACGTCAGCATTGGGATATGGTGCAATGGCAGCACACCAGACTTTGAATCTGTGGATCTTGGTTCGAATCCAGGTATCCCAGCTTTTATAACCGGAAAAGGGCTCTGCTTGCGCTTGAATTGCTTCTTCAAATAAAGCAAAATAATAACAGTGCAGCAGGCCTTTTTAATTAATCAATCCGCTTCAAGAATAGCCGGCCTTCGGGAGGAGTTTATTCAGTTGCGGATAAAATTGCAGAAACTTCGCACGGCCAATCCAAAGATCGTAGCCGTCCGGAAAAAATCGGTTTCCGTGCCGGCAATTCAAAATCTGGAGATCCCTTTCGAAATAAAGCAAAAGTTTCCAGCTCCCTTTCCATGATCCGAATTGTTCGTATCGCGCAAAAGCTTCCTTCGTGTATATCAGGTAGAATTAGAGCCGGTGGAAATTTTTCTGTCAAGAATTGGAAAACGTAAAGCATGTTTTTACCGACGACCAAAAGTGAAATGGATACCCTCGGATGGAATCAACTGGATGTTGTTCTGATCAGCGGTGATTCCTATATCGATTCCCCGCACATGGGTGTCCCGCTGCTCGGGCATATCCTGGTTAACGCCGGTTACCGTGTCGGCATCATCGCTCAGCCGGATGTTTCCGGCCCGCAGGACATCACCCGTCTGGGAGAGCCCAAACTTTTCTGGGGTGTTTCCGCCGGAGCGGTGGATTCCATGGTCGCCAACTACACAGCGACAAAGAAACC
>CALAEB010000203.1 GCA_937890875.1 uncultured Anaerolineaceae bacterium
TCCAATTGTCTTCCGTCGCCGCTGTCAAGCAGCGAGTATTCTTTCCACTCCGAAGATGTCAGAATAGTTATGTGGGGGATGTTTGCCTGGTCAACCATAATCAATAAGTATACTCAGTATCCGGCAAATCTGCTCACAAATCAGCGATTCAACAGCAATTCGGAATTTGGGAATCCGCTTCGAATAAAAAGCAATCCGTCCCCGGCTCTCAAACCGGCACTGAAAGTTCGAATAGTGAAAAAAGAGTTCGCACCGCTTTCATTTCTCTGAGAAAATTGGAAAAAAATTCGGATAACTTTTTTTCAGGTTCTGAATGCCGGATAATTTCCTCAAAATAACTTGCAAAAGAGATTGAGATGTATAATTACAAAGGAGAATAAGCTGACTCTGTATGTGACGGTTGTTACAAGCCAGCATAATTCTAGCAGATTCGTAAAGCAGAAAATTATTCAGGTCTTTACATCGCCGGACGTGCCCATTAAAAACACGAATGACAGATTGCTATGATAAGATTGAATCGACTAAATCCGAAACCGATTGGCTGGAGGTGTGACTGTAATTACTTCATCCAGATATTGTGAAAGGTGTTTGGAACGACAGGAGTTAATGAATTGATGCGAAAATTTCTCCGCTGGATAACCAGCCCTCCTTTCATCTCAGCACTCATCGCCTTTTTGATCATGTGCTATATCTTGTTGCTTCCTCCATTAATCGGCATGGCGGATAACGGCGATTTTGAACGCGTGATTTACCCCAGAGGCATTTATCACCTTGGAGATACAAAAGAAGAACAGGCGCTGGATTTTTTCGTCAGCCGATATGGGATCTACCAATATTACAATGAGTTTCGCGGCGGAATCACCACCACCCAGATACCCTTCATTCAGCTGGCATTATTCCTGAACCCGCTGTTTTCAGCGGATAACTCAGTTTTCGATATCCGCGCGCTAGCATTCATCATGATTCTTTATGCGACCATCACCATTTACCTGCTGGTGGATTATGTGGATCATGGAAAAAGGGATTTTGCCGGTTACCTGGCCGGTTTTTTGAGCATTTATTTCTTTGTCGATGTCGGGTATATCGCTTACTACAACTCTTTCTTTGCGGAAGGCATCTCATTCATTTCATTTATATTTGCAATCACCTGCGGGCTCCTACTGGTCCAGCGGCGCTATAATCCCTATCTGTTGTCCGGATTAATGTTCCTGAATGCCATCATACTGACGTTCGCCAAACAGCAAAACGCCCCGGTGGGGATCTTGTTCGGCATTCTATTTTTCATTCTGGCCTTTCTTCTTACCAAGAACAGACAGCCGGCCGCGGAAAAACAAGCTGTGTTAAAGAATCAGACGCTTTTCCGGTTCGGCATGATCGGCGCCTCCGGGATCTTATCTGTCGCCGCTGTGGTCGTTTATTTGATCATTCCGGAAACCTTCATCAACATTAATAAGCTTCATTCGATGACAAGAGGCGCGATGATGGTTTCGGAAAATCCGGAGAAGACGCTCGGGTATTTCACCATTGACCGGCAATACGCTTTGTTAAATAATATGATCTATTACGAACGTTATCCTGTGATTGATGTGGAGAGTAAACTGCTGGCCGATACCTTCTATTCAAAATACGGATACCCGTCCCTTGTAAGCTACTATCTGCTGCACTCGGTCGATTTTTTCCGCATTTTAAGCATCGCGGTGGAAAATGGATATGCCGTCCGGCCTCAATCGCTGGGAAATTATGAAAAAAGCGCCGGATTTTCACCGGGCGCAAAAAGTTATTTTTTCGCTGCGCACAGCACGATTAAGCAGAACATTGCGCCAAGAACGGCAGGATTTTTGCTGATCTGGCTGCTTGTGGTCGTTGCCGTAAACTGGAAAAATCCGGGAAAATTGATGGTTCTTCTTTGCGCAATTCTGATCGGCCTGTCACAAATCCTGGTGTCAATCATCGGAGCCGGTGACGCGGATATATCAAAGCACTTATTTCTCTATAATGTAGCTTTTGACCTGATTAACTATTTATTGATTACAGCCGGTCTTTCTCAAATTTTAACGATTTTCAGAAAAAAGAAAGCCTGAGCTTCGCATGAAACCTTGGTATTTTCAGATGAAACGTTTTCTCCGCTTCATTCCCGTCATGATATTCTTTCTCGCCTGTTTTTCGACAGCTGGCGCTCAGCAGAGTCCGGCTGATGTTTTATTTGTTTACCAGACAGAAGCGGAAGCGCAGCCAATTATCAACCTGATCCGGGCCAGCGGGAAAACAGTCCACGCCGTTCTCAACGAAGACTACCTGCCCGGCACCGCGCAATTATATCCATATCTGGTTACAATGTCTCCTCAACCGGTTGAAGAAGCACAAGCCGCCGGGATCGTTCCGGTTTGTATCGGTGAGGCATTCGCATCAACAAAACAGGTGGAAATTGAAAAAATTGAGGATGCCAGCGTCAGCCTTCATTATCTGAATTTCTCCCAGGTAATAAATTTTGAAAGCCAATTGTCTGTGATAACCAACGCCGCAGGACTGGAAACAATCGGGGAAATTGACCTGTCCATGCGGGGACGTTATCCTTTTGCGGTATTTTCGGAAACCGAAGTTTTGATCCCTTATTTGAATCAAAGCGACCTGAGTATGATTTTGTTGGGCGCTGTTTTCCAGAAGCATTTCGGGAATTCCGAGCCGGGAAGCATGTACGTGTTGATTGATGAAATCTACCCGTTTTCAGATCTCGGCATGCTTTGCGACACTGCGGATCTGCTCTATAAAAATGCCATTCCTTTCATAGTCCGCATGATGCCCGTATATGATAATCTGGATTATCCCGCCTTCCTTCGCTATGCGCAGGTCCTGCGGTTCATACAATCCAGAAACGGGACCATCGTCATTCATGACCCGATCGTCCGGAATGAAATGATCCGTGAGCCGCTGGACGTAAAAATGGATCGCATGACGAATGCGCTGGCTGCAGAGGGGATCCACTGGATGCCGACAGACCATATGCCATTCCTGTTACAGAACGACACGCTTGATACCATCCAAAGCAGTCAAAAAAACTTCGGCGTTCTTCCGGTCAATACCATGATCGAGCTGACGCTTCCCGAATCCAGTCAGGAATTGGAAGCGTCCATAAAAAAAATCAACCAAAAATGGCTCTCCCTCAACGATTACAAGCGTAATTTTACCAATGAGAATTATCAGTATAACGAAATTCAAATCGACGAACAATATAAATATGATGAGGAAGCGGATGTGGACTTTCTGGAATTCTTTACCATCGGGAACCGATTCCTGCTGCTGGCTGTAAGCGTCAGTCTGGTCCTGTTCCTGATTATTCTGCTGATCGGATTCAGACTTTACTGGAAAAAGTTTTATCGAAAGCCCAACGGAGAACAATGACCTGGATTAACTACCTTATCTTAGCCGCGATTATCAGTATCTGGCTGATGCTGCTGCTGGACGTCGCCCTCATCGTTGCCGGCTATGT
>CALAEB010000204.1 GCA_937890875.1 uncultured Anaerolineaceae bacterium
GCGGTGTTGATCAATATCGCTGACGGTTTCATTTTTGCGAGCGTAGTGTGATTAATGATGTGCCGGGTTTCATCAGTCAACGGCAAATGCAGGCTGATAAAATCACATTCTTCAAAAATCTTGTCCAATGAGGCGAATTTAATGCGGTTCGACTTTGCATATTCGGTATCCTGAAAGACATCGTATGCATAGGTTTCCATCTCAAAACCAGATGCCCGGCGCGCGACGCCCTTGCCTATCGTGCCCAGTCCCAGAATGCCGAGGCGTTTTCCATAAATATCATTCCCCATTATCTTAGTCCAGTTTTTTTGATGGCAAAGCTCATTGATAAAAACTAACCTGCGCGCGACCGCCATCGTTAATGCAAAAGTATAATCCGCGACTGCGTTGGCGTTGGCGCCTGCTGTCGTTGAGACTGCTATGTTATTCTGCTCACAAAATGTTAAATCGATGTTATCGGTGCCAACGCCATATTTGGCAATTGCCCGTAACTCCAGAGCGTTTTTCAATACGTCGCTGTCCAGCGGATCCACACCGATAACGATTCCGACAACATCTTTTACGGACGCCATCATCTGTTCTTTTGTCATAATTTGCTGATAGGGATTGATTACCGGTTCATATCCCGCTTTTTTTATCAACGCAAATACAGATGGGTCGCTCTTGCCGAAAGACCGGGGTGTAATTAATATTCTTTCCATCCTGGCAATGGCCCCTGTTTAAGCCCTGGCGCGCTTGATGGCCTCAATAAAGCGGATGGCAGTGCTGGTAATTGAAGCGTAATCCCCTGTTTTCGCACCGCCGGTGAGGCCGGATCCGACGCCGACCGCTACGGCGCCTGCTTGTATCCAGTCCGCCGCATTTTCAAGTGTGACCCCGCCGGTGGGCATCATTCTTGCGTGCGGCAATGGGCCGAGTATCGCCTTGATAATCTTTGGGCCGAACAATTCGCCGGGAAATATTTTAATGATATCTCCGCCGCTCTCCATGACTTCAGCCGCTTCTTTTATCGTCATCGCACCTGCCATTACCGGAACGCGGTAACGGTTGCATAATTTGACCATTTCGGGTCTGAAATAAGGGCTGACGACATATTGCGCGCCGGCAAGAATCGCGATCCGCGCTGTTTCTTCATCCAGCACGGTACCTGCGCCGATAATGAAGTCTTCCGAACCTTTGTATTCAGCCGCCAGTCTTTCGATGATCTTTGTGACACCCGGCACAGTGTAGGTAAGTTCTATTGCCGCAACGCCGCCTTTCATGCAAGCCTCGGAAATACGGAGTGCCTGGTCGGCATCATCTGCCCGGACGACCGCGACAAGCCCACATTCTCTGATTCGTTTCAACACTTTTTCTTTATCCATGATTCTCCTCTTATTTATATGTCAGGAATTTGAAAAGATTTTCAAAATGTCGAATTCCTGTTTTGATACATATTATCGCGTTATTTCATACCAATGAAGGTATCGTTGGTATTGTTCAGTATAATAGCCGGCAGATTCCGGATTCTCCGGGATGCGGACAGCTCCTTCATAATCTGTTTCAAAGGTCTTAATGTCCTTGATGGCTCCGGCGGCATGGAATCCAAGAATGGCTGCGCCTGTGGAGGATGCATGAAGATTTTTGACACATTTGACTTCCGATTGAAAAATATCCGCCATCATTTGCACCCATTGCCGGGAATTCAGGATTCCGCCCGAAACAATCAAGTCTTTCGGTTTTCGTATTTGCCTGATAACTTCAAAACATTGGAAGAGATTAAAAAGTATGCCTGCCTGAACAGCACGATACATATCGTGGATTGAATGGGAAGCTTTGATCGCGTAAAAACCGCCCAATCTTTCATCCTGCCAGCCGGGACAGCGTTCACCGAACAGAAACGGCAAAAAAACGGGCGTGCTTTCCCATACTTCCGGCGATGTTTCCAATTCTTCAAACGTCCACCGGTTTCCGCAGCATTGCTGTACAAACCAGTTGATACAATTGCCCGCTCCCGCTGTGGCAGCGCCTACGATCCAGTCTGTAACGCCATAATAACACCATAGCTGCCGGTTCTCCGGCAAGAAAGGATGATCGGAGGTCAAGCGGAGAGCGGCGCTGGTGCCGATCGAAATTGTCATCCGATCCACGCTTCCTGCACCGCTGGATACCTGGTTGAGCGCTCCGTCGGGGGGGGCCGGAACTACCGGTATCCCCCGGCTGACTCCCAGTATATTTGCGCCAAATTCATTGAGCGGCTGTATCTCTTGATAGGAAACAAGCTGACCCAACTGCTCTTTTTTTATTTGGAGCAGGTCAAGAACGAAATCGTCATATTCAAGCGCGTGGATATTCAGCAATCCGGACCCGCTCACCGTACTTCGGGATTCGCAGAAAACGCCGGTTAATTTAAAGAAATTATAAGCCCCCTGGCTGATGAACAGCTTGTCATTGAAAACATATCCCTGTTCTTGAAGATAAAGCAGTGTCTGCCGGGGATATGTCACGTGTGGCATGCAGCCGGTCCGGTTATAAAGTTCAGCGGTAAGTTGTTCGTTCTTTCGGATGGACCTGCAGCTTTCGGATGGAAGCATGTAATTCCACGAATAAGTTTTGGATACCGGCTGTAAATTTTTGTCACAAATAGCTATGCTGTGCCATGTGCCGCAGATTGCGATTGCTGCGATGTCCTTCCCTTGCGCAACAGTTTTGCCTGCTTCAAGTGTTAAGCGAAGCACCCCATCCGTGTCTGTGATACCATCGCCGCCAATCTGTGGATCATAACGCTTTGAACAAATGTCAATAACACCTTTTGCGGAGTCATATAGGATTGCTTTGGCAGAACTGGTACTGGATTCCAACGCTAAAACCAACATAAATGTTCTCCGGTTTGTATAATCGCTGCTTTTCTGTCTTTTCGTGATTGTTATTGGAAAACTTTAAATCCGATCCCATTTCCTTGAAGTTATGGAAGAAATATGATACGATCAAAATGTAATATATAACATCACGTTTAGTATATCAGAGTTCGGTATATACGGCAATTCGATTTTTGAAACAAAATATAAATCTCATTGTTTCACACCGAGGTTTTTCAAATGTCAGTTTCCTGCGAATGATGCGGGTAAAGCTCCCTTTATTCGGAAGATTCGCCCGCATTCCGAATTGCCGGATGTCCCTGCGTTGTAGACTCGTCGCTGCAATATAATTTATGTATATCCGATGTCCGCATCTGTATTTTGGGAAAAGTTTTTGAGGAGAAAAGTCATGTATCAGTTGTTGTCCTATCCTATTCGCAAAGATATGCCCACCTGGCCCGGAAACCCGACTGTTGATTTCACGATCAATAGCGCTATTGACAAAGGGGATGTGGCCTACACGTATATGATTCATTTGTTCAATCATTACGGGACCCATTTTGACGCTCCGCGGCATTTTAATGAAAATGGCTTATCGATTTCAGAGCTTCCTTTGGATATTTTTATTTATAATTCGCCGCTGCTGATCGATATCCCCAAAAAACCTGGCGAAAAAGTAAATCCGGCTGATTTGGAGCAATACAAAGATAAAATACAAAAATGTGATCTGCTGATGATTCGGACTGGTTTCTGGAAAACGCGTATTACAGAACCTGAAGTTTATGAAAAGAACGGCCCGGCGATAAGCGCTGCAACCGCCGGGTGGCTGCTGGAGAATTTTCGCAATATGAAAGCGATTGCTTTGGATTTTGTTTCTCTGGCATCGTATTCCGATCAGACGGATGGAAATCTCGCACATCAAATCATGCTGGGAAAATTTCATGATCATTATATTTGTATTATTGAAGATGTAAACATGGCCGAATTACCGGTTGAGGGAATCTCGGCAGTCTCAGCGATACCGCTATTTGTGGAGGGCATTGACAGTTGTCCTGTGACAATGTGGGCTGAATTGCGATAAATCATTAATACCGTTTTGGGTAATAAAAAAAACAGATGTGGCGATCAAACATGGTGAAACGGCGCTTTCTATCTTGGCTGTTGTTAGGCATCTGGCCGCTTTTGTTTGCGTGCAGCTCTCGAGACGGCGCCATTTCCGACTCAAACGAAAGCGCAGTTTCCGAGAAAAAAATTCCGAAACTCGGCTTGTCACTTGTTGAGACCAGCAACCCCTGGCGGACTGTTCAAATTAATAGTTTTAAGGAAATTGCCCGGGCGGGATCGGTTGATTTGGTTTATTATGAACCGGACGAGTATACAGTAGACTGGCAAATAGAAAATTTACAAAAACTGATTGAAGAGGATGTTGATTATCTTGTTGTCGTCCCGCATGAAGCAATTCCATTATTTGGAATGTTGGAATTGGCAAAGGAAAAAGAAATTCCGGTCATTTTGATTGAACAGAACAGAGAAGGCATCCCGCGTGATTTATACGCGACGTTAATCAGTACCGATTACATACGGGAAGGTGAGATTTGCGCTCAGATGCTGGCGGAAAAATGTGCCGGCCGCCAATGCAATATTGTTGAAATCCTTGGCACATATAATTCTCCCGTTACAAAAGGCCGTTCGGAAGGTTTTCACC
>CALAEB010000205.1 GCA_937890875.1 uncultured Anaerolineaceae bacterium
ATTTTCACCCTTATGATCGATTACACGAACTTCAGGATTTCTGATTGTTTCATTCACACGAAAATCTTGTGTACTTATGGGTAGCTCCTTCCTTCATATTGGATTAGAATCTTATTGTTGTTATCCAATAGAAAATTGATTAGAATATACCACAATAAGCCAATTTTGACAATCAAATAACCGCTCGAACAGCGTTTCGAAATATGGGAAAGATTTCTTGTTGTTTTTTATTTTTGCGCGTCGCGCAAAAATTCATCCGCCGCCATCGGTATCCGCTAATTCGCTGCCGGCGGATTGATCACCGGCGTTATTTTT
This sequence comes from uncultured Anaerolineaceae bacterium, assembly GCA_937890875.1. GTDB lineage: Bacteria > Chloroflexota > Anaerolineae > Anaerolineales > Anaerolineaceae > Flexilinea. Next base: position 316 of record CALAEB010000205.1, read on the forward strand.
GTAAAGGCAGCCTCCCGTTCGGACGAATCGGCGGTATCCCGGAAAAGCAGCTCCCATAAATTCCGGAAATATTCCCAGGTGATGTGCGGTTCATAACTTGCCGCAATCGTCCAATCAGCCGCCTGATCCCAATCGCCGCTGATCGCCGCCGCCCGGATAAACGGCGTCATTTCCACCGGTTTTTTCATCGTATATCCAAGCCCGGACGCCGTTTCATACAAATCCATTGCCGTCTGATAATCCAGCCGGTCAACCGCTGCAGCACCTTTTTCATAGTAATAACACCAATCATGCCGGTAATCGGAGCCAAACACTTCCGGCGGCATCCGGTAATCCGAATCAAAAAGAATTCTGTTTTTATTTTGATGAGGAATCAGTTCCCGCATGAAAGCTTCAATATACGGATTCTTCAGGTCAGCTTCGTCCAGCAGCCACAAACAGCGGTCCCATTCCGGTTTTGTCAGCACGACCACATTTTCCGGATCGATCTGCGTTTCAAATATTTTCCGGTCATAACCTAACGTCAGCCCCTCCCGGATCTCCTGCCAATAATCGGTGCCGCCCATATTGAAATACCAATAAGGGGTTGGTTTGTAAACGGCGCCTTTTCCATACATCTCAAAAACCATCGCACCGTCCGCCCAACCGCCCATAAACGAAGCAATAATCGCATCACCCAACACCGCAGTGTTCTCCTGCAGGTCCGGCGCCCGCCACTTCATCTGCCATTGAAAATTCTGCTGAGATTCCCAGGCATAACGATAATTGGCCGAATTCTGGATCTGAAAGAAAACACTGATTCCGCAGATGATCGTCAGAGAAACAGTTTTCAGCCAGCTCCGATTCAGACAGGTTGCCGCGAACGCCGTCACAGCCAGCGAGATTCCCCAAAAACTTGGGATCAAAAACCGGTCATGGTAAATAAAGGTTGAAGAGGGGGCTTTATCAATCGCAATTCCCGGGAAAAAGCCCAACACAGCCGCGATCAATCCGAACAGCAAAATCTGCTGTGAATCTTTCCCGTCCGGAAACAATTCCTGTTTTTTCCGAAGCCTGGACAAAATCAGGAAAAGGATGCCCATGATCATCGCGCCGACGCCGAGCGCCGCCTGCGTGTTTAATTTTGAGAGGTCGAGATTGGCCGGGTCAATACTGCGGTACCAGATTCCCCAGACCGACTCGGTCATATATTGGATCAGCAGTTGTACCAGATGCAAAACCAATTGCAGGAATCCGGGATTTTCCCGCAGCAGTTCGATCTCATTCCGGTCATGCACCAATGCCGGCATCACCATAAACCGGTACACAAAATATGCCATGAAAATAATCAGATAAGGAAGATAAGCGGTTAATGCCGCTTTAATCTTCTCCTTGACCGATTTTTTCCCGGGCGCCGCAACGAACCAGATCAGGCAGATGCGGGCCAATTCCAATGTCAGGTAATACTCGGTTATGAACAGCTGGACTGCGCTCATCAGGCAGGAAAGCGCAGTAAACAGGATTTTTTTCCACCGGATGTTCGTCTGAAGCGCCATAACGGTGAGCAAAAAAGAGCCGAGCAGAATCGGATACTGAAGCCAAACCTGATAATAGGCGATGGGAAATGCCTGATGCTTGAAAAAAGGAAAGATGGAGAAAAGGATCGCGGAAATGGCAGCGACATCTTTTCGCTGCGGCCACATCCGTCGGATCAGAACCCAACTGACCACTCCGCCCAGAAACCGCCAAAACAGCGCATAAATCTGCCAGGCCAGTTTACCGGTCCCGATCAGTTCGAAAGCCATATGATACACCAGCGCCATACTGACCGGACGGCTGTCATCGATGGAATAATCCAACAACCCCTGAAAACCGCTCTGGTCATATCCGGTTAAAAAAATCCAGTCATCCAGATAAAATCCGAAATGGGGCAATTGAATACACCATGTACAAACCATGATGAACAACAGAAGAAGCGGAAACCAACGGCCTAAAAATACTTTCTCAAAAAAACGCATAATCACTCCAACTGACAGCAATCCGGTACTTTTTCAAAAAAAGCTGGCCTTTTTAGGGAGAAACGGCTGTGGCCCAGCAATTCATTTCCCGAGCAAACACATCGGCCCGGCACAGACCGCTGCATCATACTTTCCCAGATCGGATAAGTGCAAAGGAATCATACCTGTTTTTCATCTTCAAAATCATTTTTCGTTATCCGATGGCACATACCCAGGCAAAATAATAAACGATTACAGCACTGCGAGATGAGTCAATCCAGCGCTGTAACCGTTTTCGCTTGTTTCAAAAACAAGGTCATTATCGAACGAGAAAACGGCCGTTTGGAATTAAAAAATGGGCAGGGATATCATCCCAAAGCAGTAAATCGATTTTTCATCCGAGCGGTTCTCCGTTCAATACACCGGAACCGATTTGTCCCCAAGTCGCGTGAGATCTTCCTTATTTCAAATCCGCTGGCAGGAATATGCTTCGCATGGCAAATGTTATGCCTTTTTCGGAGACTCAATCCGCTGATACCCAGGCCCAACATGGGCCGGTCAGGCTTTCAGTTGTTTTCCATGCACGAGCCAGATTCCGCCGCTCAGAAGCACGAGCAGCAAACTCACAATCAAAGTGTTGACGGTATTCGTCTTTTGTATGCTGAGATTCAAAGCCCGCTCTTCCTCAAACATCGTTTGCATTTCATCTTCCGTATACTCATAGCCGACTTTCTGACCGTCTTCCCATCTCGCAAAACGCTCCCGATAATCTGTCATCGTCTGCGGATAAGTGCTGTTGGTTGGATTAATCAGGGAAACCGCCGCTGTCAACGTGACAGCCATACTGACCAGAAAAACTACTGCGGAAATTGCAGAAATAACAATCAGATAAATTTTGCGGGTATTCGTTGTTTCACTCGTCATTGCTCACAACCTTTCCTCTTTAATAAAATATTAACAACTTATGTTATATACGAACCCGCAACGGTTTTTGTTTCATGCAGTCCGGCGGATTCCAGCAAGATCCGAAACATGAACCGATTTTTTTTGAAGCTGCATATCCGGAATTTAACCCAGCTGAAGCTTATTTCAGCAAAAATATTTCTTCCCGTTTTCCGATACTCCGGAATGCCCGTCCGATTCTCTTCATCATACGAAAACCATTTATAATCATTATTGAAAAAAAGGATAAACGTACCGCCCTTATCCAAGCAGGTTTCGTTATTTTTCATAATTTCGTATCATTTACTCGAAACAGGAATTCACACTTGAAAATGGCCAGTACACGCCGGCAAAAAGAGGTCCCGAATCGCTCAACGGTTGAATCACCGGGTTCAAACATGACAATTCAATTTTGGAAATAAAAGGTTCTCTGCGGTTGTTTCTTTTCTGCACTGAACACAGAAAAGAAACAACCGCAAGCCTTCCGCCTATCCGGAAGAAAATTCTGTACTTCGAATTTACAGTTTGAGCTGGAAAAGATTATGCAAAAAACCTTTTCACAGGTAGAATTACTGTTCAAATTTCAGTATTTTTTCAGGAGGGAAGACAGGATACCTTATGTTGCTGGATGACCTTTTTGCAGTTTCACCTGAATCCTACACACAAGCAGACAAAGACCTTATCGAAAAGGCATATTACTTCGCGGAACGCGCACATGAGGGACAAAAAAGAGCCTCCGGCGAACCGTATTTTACTCATTGTGTCGCTGTGGCAATGATTCTGTGCGAATTGAAAGTCCAAAGCATCGTAATTGCGGCTGCGCTGCTTCACGACACCGTGGAAGATACCGACGTTACGCTGGATATGCTAAAAAAAGAATTCGGTGATGAAATCGCTAAATTGGTGGACGGGGTAACCAAGTTAACTAATCTTCCCAATGTCAACCGCTATGACAAATCTTTCTCGCCTGCGTCCGGTTCCGAAATGCCGGAGGAAATCGAATACCTGAATGAAGATCCCGCAGTGAAAGAAGCGGCCCTGCGGGAAAGCAAGCGCCAGCTGAAAAATGAGACCCTGCGAAAAACATTTATCGCAATGGCGGATGACGTTCGGGTCGTTATCATTAAACTCGCGGACCGGCTGCATAATATGCGTACGCTCAGCCACACCAGCAAAGAAAAACAGAAGCGGATCGCCAAGGAGACGCTGGACATCTATGCGCCGCTCGCAAACCGGCTGGGTATCTGGCGGATTAAATGGGAGCTTGAAGATCTCGCTTTCCGATATGTGCATCCGGAAGAGTATATCCGTATTGCGGAAAACCTTGCCACGACCCATGCCTTACGGGAGCGCGAGGTAAAGGAGATTATCGCAAAGCTGAAAACGATCATGGAACAGGCACAGATTGAATGTGAGATAACGGGACGCCCCAAACATATCTATTCGATTTATGGAAAGATGGTCGACCGGAACAAACCGTTTGAAATGCTTCGCGATCTGCGTGGCGTGAGATTAATCGTCAAAGACATACCCTCCTGTTATATGGCCTTAGGGCAGATACATACCCACTGGCGGCCGATCCCGCAGGAATTTGATGATTATATCGCCGTACCCAAAGATAACTTTTACCAGTCGCTTCATACGGCTGTATATTATGACGACGGCAAACCGCTGGAGGTCCAAATCCGGACGCCGGAAATGCACCAGAACGCGGAATATGGTATCGCCGCTCATTGGCGCTACAAAGAGCACGCCAAAACAGACGCGAATTTTGAGAGAAGGATCGATTATTTTCGACGGCTGATGGATTGGCGGAAGGATGTGGATGACGCCGGAGAATTTGTCGAAGGGATGAAATCCGATGTCCTTCAGGACAGGGTTTTCGTTTTTACGCCGCACGGCGATGTGATTGATCTGCCGATCGGTTCGACCCCGATTGATTTTGCTTATAATGTGCATACCGAAGTCGGACATCGCTGCCGGGGGGCTAAGGTGAATGGGAAATTAGTCCCGTTGAGTTACCAACTGAAAACAGGAGATCAGGTGGCGGTCATGACCGCCAAACAGGGAGGCCCCAGCCGTGACTGGCTGAATCCGAACCTGGGGCTGGCCAACACACAGCGGGCCCGATCAAAAATCCGGGCCTGGTTCAAATGGCAGGATCGGGAACTCAACCTGGCCCAAGGGAAAGAAACGATCAAAAAAGACCTTCAGCGTCTTGGAATCAGCGACACCGACCTCAGCGAAATTGCTCACGAGCTGGATTACAAAAATCTGGACGAGCTTTATATTGCGATCGGCTGCGGAGATTTATCGTCTTACCGGGTCATTAATAAAATCAACGAGGGGCTGCGAAGCGCAGAGCAGCAGGTATTGACGCCCCGTCCCCAACCCCTTGAAAAACCGCTCGATTCCGGGATCTCTGTTTTGGGAACGGGCAGTATTTATTCGACTTTCGGCAAATGCTGCAATCCCGCGCCGGGAGATGAGATCGTTGGATATATCACGAAAGGCCGCGGTGTTACAATTCATAAGATTGACTGCCCAAATGTCAATCGGGTTAAGGACCGCGGAAGATTGATCAATGTTTCCTGGGGCACACCCGAACAAAGATATCCGGTGGCCGTTACCGTTAAAGCTTACGATCGGCAGGGATTGGTCAACGATATTACCAATATGCTGGTGGCGGAAGACGTCAACATGGAAAACATTAACGTCAAAGTCGCCCATAACTACGCAGATATCCAAATTGTCATCGATGTTTTGGATATTAATCAATTAAGCCGCATTCTCACAAAAATTGAAAGTCTGCCCAATGTGATCGAAGCTTTCCGAAATAAACCGGGGTAAACTCTAAAAAAAACGGAGGTCCAATTTATCACTTCATTATTCCTTACAAATTACGTCTGTATGATATTCTTTTTTGTTCTTTACACAGTTCACCCCTTGCGGTAGAATATCGCAAAATTATTGAAGCCCCTTTTAAATGATTGGGCAGATTCTGAGAACATTAGGAGGCGTATTATATGGCAAGAATTCGATGTAGATATCTTGACTGTGCTTTTCTGGATGAAGGCTACTGCAGCGCTGCTTTAATCGAATTGGATTCCAACAAAGGCTGTCTGACCTATACACCGAATGCTGAGACTCCTGTAGAAGACGATTGGACCGATACCGAGGAACTGGATGACTGGGAGGATCTGATCGAAGAGGATGAGGATGATGACAAGGATGATGATCTCTGGATGGACGATGAGGAAGAAGACAAGTACTAGTTTCAATCGGTTCTGAGAACGAATAAAAATGCCCTGCAGAGGGCTTTTTTATTCAAAATGTTGACCAGTTTTTGTGGTAACGAAAAAAATATAAAGAACACCCGGTTGTTCTTGGCAAAAGGTCAACTGGAAGTGAAAACACAAAATCCGGGGACTAAATTCACCCGTTGATCGATAAACGCTGCAAAATCTGCCGGATAAAAATAAACATCCGGACGTTTGTGTTCGGATGTCATTAAACAAGGCTGGGGACAAAGGATTCGAACCTCTACATACAGATTCAGAGTCTGCTGTCCTGCCATTAGACGAGTCCCCATCTCTAAACCGTTTCTATTCTACCACAGTTACGGATTTCGTAAAGTTAATTCGGAAGTTCATCGGCAATTCGCAATCCGGGCAGTGTTTCGAAATATGGGAAAGAAAACCTGTTCAAATTTCGAAATTCAGCTCGAAGGCTTTACAGCAAATTATTATGGTATAATCTTGTTCTGTTCAGCCGTAAAGGCCCATTAGCTCAATTTGGCAGAGCAGTTGACTCTTAATCAACGTGTTCTGGGTTCGAGTCCCAGATGGGTCACTTCATATATCAAATACAACTTAAGACTGCAAGTAAAAACCAATAATTAGAAGAACTATTTCGGTTAAAATGGGCTCTATTATGCTACAAAATATCGCCCGGGGCCAGACGCCTCTCTGCTTTCGCGAGAAGCAGCTGGATGATCCCCAATCAGAATTCAATTTTATCGGCCCGGTTGACAGAATTTTGAGCGCTGGCAAACACAAAAGAAGATTCCCGGGACACGTTGATTAAGAGTCCATGTGTCCTGATTCGATTCCCGGTATTCCAACCACCGGCAATGCCTTTTTCTCAGGAAAATCCACAGCGTACTCAGGAAAATGCCTGTTGAGTCAACAGGTTCAGAATCAACAAAAAATAAAGATATATATTATTATTCCCAGTTACAAGAACAGATAAGCACGACAATGGACAGTGAGGTGAATCATGAAGAAAACATTGGTCGAGGTTTGTTGCGGAAGCGCGGATGATGTTATTCGGTCCTATCAGGCAGGTGCGGACCGGGTGGAACTGAACAGCAATCTTTTTCTGGGTGGATTGACCCCATCGCTCGGCGAACTGATCGTCGCCAGCCGCCAGACGGATATCGAAATCATTGCGATGCTCCGTCCGCGCGAAGGCGGTTTTTGCTATACGGAAATGGAATTCGCCACAATAATCGAAGACGCCAGGCTGTTGCTGGCGAACGGGGCTGATGGGCTGGTATTCGGATTTCTGCATTCCGACGGAACAATCGATGTCGAACGGACCAAAACGCTGATAGCGCTGGCAAACGGCAGACCCTGTGTTTTCCATCGCGCATTCGATGTCGTACCGGATTGGAAAACCGCACTGGATACGTTGATTGAGCTTGGAATCCGCCGTGTGCTCACCAGCGGTCAGGAGTCCAACGTCTTCTTCGCCACAGACACGGTCCGGGACATGATTCATTACGCAGACGGAAGAATTGAAATTCTCCCCGGCGCCGGCATCACGCTGAAAAACATGCAGCGGGTTATCACAGAGACCGGATGTGACCAGATCCATGTCGCCTGTCATCAACCTCAGATTGACACCTCGACCAACAACAACAGACAGATCTTTTTTGGCGGCGCGCTTTATCCGCCGGAAGACCGGTTCAATATGATCGACCCTGACGCGATTTCTCAAATTATAAAAACACTTCAATAGAACTGATACACCGTTCGCAGTCTGCTCGGGATATCAAAAACCGAATGGTCGTCCGGACACCGCATATGTCCTTATTTTTGAGCGTTCCTTCCGATCAGGAATGAGATCTTGTTTCGCTCAGGTTCCGGGAATACCAGATCAGATATGATTCCAGATTCGCTTTCCAATACGCTTCGTCATGCCCGCCGGGATTGACCACAAACGTATGCGGATAATTCAGCGTCGTCAGCTGCGCTGAAAAGGTGCGCGCGCCTTTGAGATAAGGGTCATCTTCTCCGCTGTCGATCCGGATTCGAATTTCCGGCAGCGTTTTCCGGTAGGTTTCAGCCTGCCGGTACACCAATGAAGGCGAGACGAAACCGGACGGCAAACTGTGCTGTCCCAGAACACCGAACGTCTCATAACTCGTGAAACTGAGCAGCTGTGCCCAAAGAGCGCCGCGGGAAATTCCGCCGATCGCGCGCGAAGCACGATCATTGAGGGTAGAAAAACGGTCATCGACGAATGGGATCAGCTTTGTCAAAAGTTCTTTCCCATAATCGGATTCGTGGATTTCTTCCAGGTACCGTTCTTCCCGCGGGACAACGATAATCATCGGACGAATAACCCCCTCCGTAATCAGCCGGTCGGCAAGTTTAAAAAGATCCAACCGATCCCAGACAGATTCGTCCTGCCCCTGCCCATGCAGCAGATAAAGCACCGGGAAACGCTCCGATTCATCGTCCGATTCCGGCAGATAGATTCGGAACGGAAGCGGCTCTTCAAAAGTGAGAACCATCCCTTTTTCGGATAAGTCACTGCCGGACTCCGCAGCCGCATTTTGGCAAATTGCCCAAAATACGGTAAAAACCAGCAGCAGCAATCCAATATGCTTATTCCGCATATGAAAACACATCTTTCAGGAATGCCTCCCGCTCCTCCGGCAGCATCAACCGCGGTTGAGCATAATCATAGAGCAGTGCTGTAATCAACTCGACTTGCAACAGTCTTCCATCATAAAAAATGAATTTGTCCAGAAATTCCTGCCGTGTCCCGGCAACCGGACGATCCATCTGATCAAAAAAAAGATTCCCCAGCCCATAATGGATAAAACGGGTTTCTCCCGGCTCCATAATCTGCGGATAATGCGCCTGTGACCCGGTGACAACCACCGCGCCGGCGTCGGCCAGCCGGTTGAAATCCGTGATCTGCTGTTCGCTGGGCAGCCGGGAATAACGCTCATAATACTGGATCGTCGCAATGACCAGATAGCCGCGATCCGTTAAATCCCGGATTTGCCGGGACAAGGTGTCAAAATCGCACTGCCGGACACCCGGCAGTGTCTCACTCACAAAAACATGATCCGGCCCGGCCACGTTGCAGCCGACAAACGCAAACCGGTTTTGATTATGCGTCACCAGATAGGGAAGCGCCGCCTCTTCAACCGTTCTGCCCGCGCCATAAAAACCAAACCCTTTCGCGGCCAGCAGGTCCAAGGTCTCCAGCAACGGCGGCCAGTCATAATCACGCAGATGATTCCCGGTCAGTTCGACCACGTTGACGCCCAGATATTGAAACAGATCCAACGGCGAGCAAAACTGCATCGTGGCAGCCGAATAAACCGGCTCGGGACACAGACTCCAGAAAGCGGATTCATTGGAGACATGCCGCAAATCCGCCTTTGCAAAGACTTCCGCAACCGCTTCACCCGGATAAGTCATCCCATTGACAAACATTTTGTACGCCGTCGTCCGCGTCAGCGCCGTCGTCCCCGTAATCAGCACCGACGTCACTTTTCCGCTGTCAAAATTGGCTGCGCCAGCTCTCGGCACCGACAAGAAATCCGCCGCGGGCCGATAATCTTTATCCCATGGCGCAGGCTGATCATCGACCGCAACCCGTTTCCAGTTGGGCAGCAGTTCATCCGTCGGTACCACCGCGCAGCGTGTGCCGCGGGGGTCGGAAAGAATATTCCGGATCGCCTCCGCAGGAAGAATAAGAACGCCTTCGGCGGATCGGGTTTGAAAATGGGCGGAAAGCATTTCATAAGTCGCTTCCGTCACCAGGATCCCGGTTATTGCTTCCCCAACCGGCGTTCCGGACTCCCATAACGTAAGGAAGGCCGCCCCGGGAACAGTATCCGACACGGAATAAAAAGGGCAGGCTAACGTAAAGCTCTGAAAATCCGCGTTTCCTGAAACCGTTGAGGAAAACAAAAAGACCATTATAAAAAAAATACAAAAAGCGATGAAACCGGGGGATAAAAAATAGCAGTTCTTTTTGTTTTTGCGATTCTGCAGCATAGGAAGAATCTCTTTTATGAGGAATTTACCGCATTGCCGTTATACTGCCGAACAGTTTTTTTGTCAACGCCGCCATAAGCGAATCAATAATTCAAAACATCCACCCATATCAAATAAAAACTGACAGCTCGCATTCGGATCACTTGCGCCATTCCCCATTTACTGCCGCAAGCTTTGACACACATCCCTGGTCAAAAAGAGAGATTTGGGAGCCAATTTCAGTCATAAACCTGCAATATTTGTAATTAAATGAAAATACCATCTTGCAATTTTTAAGCCAAGTTGCTATAATATGTTTATTAAAGTGGTATTAAATCCCACAAAGTGGCAGACTGGGCAACCGGTCTTCTGTATTTTAAAGGGAAAATAGAATTTATGTTCACAGGTATATACGAACACACGATCGACAAGAAAGGCAGGACCTCCCTTCCGGCCCGCTTCCGCAGCGAGCTGACGGACGGCGCCTACATTTCTGTCGGTATCGACAAAAACCTGGTCATTTATTCAATTCCTTTCTTTGAAAACTTAGCCAAAGAAATTGCCGGATACAGTCTGGCCGATCCGATTGCCAGAAAATATCGCCGCCGTTTGTTCAACAAAGCTGAACTGATCGAATTCGATGCAAACGGCCGGTTTTTGCTCCCGCCTTACCTCCGTGATGAATTCAATTTTCAGGATGGAGACAAAATCATCTTTGCCGGTTCTTCCGATTATATTGAAATTTGGACTCAAAAAGACTGGGAAAACGCAGAGAATGAAGCTTTCCATGACAATGAAATCACAGAGGATTTTGCCAGATTATTAAGCAACAGGTAAAGATATGAACGGGAACGCATATCCGCATCAATCCGTTATGCAGCAGGCCGTTTTGGAAGCGCTGAATCCTGCTCCGGGAAAAGTCTTTGTCGACGGAACGCTCGGAGCCGGCGGTCATACGGAAGCCATTCTGAAAGCCACCGCTCCGGACGGATCGGTAATCGCATTCGACGTTGACCCGCAGGCCATCGCAATCGCTGCGCAAAGGCTGGAACCATTCGGCAGCCGGGTCCGCATCATCCGCGATTCTTATGCTTCACTCGCCAATCACATCCCGCCCAGCGAGAAAATTGACGGCGTACTATTGGATCTTGGTATCTCTTCCATGCAGATTGACCGCGCGGAAAGAGGTTTTTCATTTTCACAGGACGGTCCGTTAGACATGCGGTTCAATCCGGCTCAGCCGCTTTCCGCATATGACATTGTCAACGATAATTCGGCGGAAGCGCTGGCCCAAATTCTTTGGACGTACGGCGAAGAACGGAAAAGCCGTCAAATAGCCGCGGCCATCGTTGCCGAACGGGAGAAAAAACCGATCCGGACAACAGGTGAGCTGGCCGGCATCATAGCCAAAACAGTGAAAGGGAATCGGGAAAAGATCCATCCCGCAACAAGAAGTTTTCAGGCAATCCGAATCGCAGTCAACAATGAGCTGGAGGCATTGGAAACGGTCCTGCCGCAAGCTGTCGCCGCATTAAAACTCGGAGGCAGGCTGGCGGTGATTTCCTTCCATTCGTTGGAAGACCGGATCGTTAAACATTTTATTCAAACCGAAAGCCGGGATTGTCTGTGCCCACCGCAGCAGCCGGTCTGCACTTGCGGCCACAAGGCAAGCATTAAAAGTATCTCCCGGCACGTCCAAATTGCCGGAGCGGCGGAAGTGGAAACAAACGTGAGGGCAAGAAGCGCCAAATTGCGGGTAGCGGAAAAAATCGGGGTGGCAGATGAAAACTGATCAACATGCATACCGGCTCGCTCCCTGGCGAAAACAGGTCAAGGGAATCCTCAGCGTCCTGTTGTTTCTCATCGGCATATTTTGCGTCACGATGATCTATCTTTCCTATTCCGCGCAATTGACCAAAATGAAGCTGGATATCCAGACACTGCACGCCGAACGAAGTGAGCTTTCCCGGACCATCGCTGACATGATTATGCTGGAAGGACAGCTGACCGCTTTTGCCGCGATGGAAACCAGAGCCCGCCGGGCCGGATATTTTGATATTAATTTCAGAGACGAGGAGACCTATACTTATCTTCTGGTTCCGGGATTCACCGGAGAATATCACACCGGTTTAGACAGTGTCATCCGGCAGGAAAATATCGCTATTTCGCCTATCAAACCGGAATACAGCCAAAGTTTACAGCAATGGATCAGTGAAAATGTTCAGCTGCGGAGGGTCGGTCCATGAAAAACAGCATCGATTCACGTTTCAAGGCACTGTCGATCGGAATCACCGTCTTTATGGGAATCGTGGTATTCCGCATCCTTTTCCTGCAGACCAACGCGTCGGCGATTGAACTGAAGGAAAGCATCGGGCAGGCGTTTGAATATACAACACTGACCATCAACTCCGAGCGCGGGAACATTTATGACCGGCAGGGTTATCTCCTCGCCGGGAATACAATTTCGTATACTGTCTCACTGAATCTTCAGGCTTCCAACGGTCATGGTGAGTTTATCGCGAATTATCTCGCGCCGATCCTGAACATGGACCATGAGACGATCAAAAAAGCAGCGGAAGTCAAATTCGAAGCGAGCAAAGCCGTGGAAATGCCGCTGACCAATTTCGCGACCAGGGAACAGATCGAAAAAATCGATCTGGTGAAAAAATATTTGAAGGACCGCCCGTCAACCGGATTTGAGAGCAAAACAACCACCCAGGAGAACCTGAACTCCGTGCTGTATTATCCGAATGTCCACCGTTCTTATCCGAACGGGGATCTGGCATCCAACATTATCGGCTTTTATCCGTATTTGAATCCGGCTGCCGGCGCGTCGTACGGCATTGAACAGTATTTTGACAATATTTTATCCGGGGAAACGATCCGCCACCGGTTTTCACTGGATCCGAATGTCCCGGAAAACATCCCCAGCCTTCCGCAAGGCGCCTCAATCGTGCTGACGATTGACCGGAAAGTACAGAGCATCGTTGAAGATTCCATCAAACAGGCTGTGGAAAATAATCAGGCCAAAAGCGGAACAATCATTATTTCCAATCCGAAAACCGGTGAAATCCTCGCGATGGCGACCTATCCGAGAATTAATCTGAACGAATACTGGGAGTCGGCTACGGTGTTCACAAAAGATAACCGTTTTAATCCGGCCGTCATGCAGCCCTACGAGGTCGGTTCGGTCTTCAAAGTGATTACGCTGGCCGCAGCAATTGACGCCGGCGTGATCAAACCCGAGACGGTTTATAACGATACCGGTACCTATGAAAGCATGGGCGTCAGTATTTATAACTGGGACCGCGGCGCCTGGGGTCCGCAAACGATGGTCGGCTGTATGCAGCATTCCTTGAATACCTGTTTATCCTGGATGGCGGAACAGCTTGGAACCGAGCGATTTTACGAATATCTGGAGGCATTCGGATTGAACCGACCGTCCGGGATCGAACTGGCGCTTGAGGATTACTATCCGATTTCAAAACCGGGAGACAATTTTTGGACCCCGATCAATCTGCCCACCAATTCATTCGGGCAGGGCATCATGACCACCGCCATCCAGATGATCGCTGCGGTGGGAGCGCTTGCAAACGATGGAATCATGATGAAGCCTTATATCGTGAAGGAAATTTATTTTGACGATCACACAGAAGTGACTCAGCCTGAAGTCATCGGGCAGCCGATCAGCGCGGAATCCGCGCGGACTGTCACCGAGATGCTCGCAACGTCGCTGGACGTAGAAGCTTCTGATGCATTGATGGAATTTACGCGCGTTGCGGGAAAAACCGGCACCGGCGAAATCGCGAAGGAAGGCGTCGGGTACGTACTGAACGTTACCAACGCTTCTTTCGTCGGCTGGGGGCCGGCTGATGATCCGGAATTTGTAACCTATGTCTGGCTTCAGGAACCGCTGATCAACATTTGGGGTTCTGAAGTATCGGCGCCATTATTCAGCGAAGTGATGAACGCCATTTATCCGTATCTCCACCTTCCGACAGACCGGCAGCTTGCCTGTCTGCACACAGAGGAGTGCCCGCCTGCCGATTCGGAAGATCATTATTATTGGTAAGAACAATGACTTATTTCTGGAACAGGCGTTACAATGCCTGCTCATTAGTACCGGCAATTCTGTCGATGCAGTTCACGATACAGCGTTGCTGCAACGACACAAACACGAACGGAAAGGAATGCCATGTTTTCATTAGCGGAAGTTGTTCAGGCCCTGACCGCCATTAAAATCGGCGGACAAGATCGCATTTTTAGTGAAGCCGTCGTGGACAGCCGCCAAACCATCCGGGGCGCGCTGTTTGTCGCCGTACCGGGAGAGAAAACGGACGGGCATCAATATATCTCGCAGGCATTCCAGAAGGGTGCGCTGGCCGCGCTCGTTCAGCAGGATTGTCCGGCAGAATACCGTACCGTTGATTTGAGAGAGGAAAACGCGGCCGATATCGCTTCCGTCAGTTTTCCGGCTTTTCCTTTTTGCATCCGTGTGGATAATACGATCGAGGCTTTACAGAAAATCGCCGCTTTCCACCGTGATCAATTAAATATCAAAGTAATCGGGATCACGGGAACGGTCGGAAAATCCACCACGAAAGAATTGGTGGCCGAAGTCCTGAGCAAACGTTATTTTACGTTGAAAAACACGGGAAATTTAAACAATGAAATCGGGCTTCCGCTGACATTACTGCAGGCTGGCAAAGGGCACCAGATCGCGGTGCTGGAGATGGGATTTTATGTCTCGGGAGAAATTGAATTCCTGTGTAAAATAGCCAAGCCTGAGATCGGCCTGATCACCAACGTGGGTGCGGTCCACGCGGAAAGAGCCGGTTCGATGGAGGCCATTGCGCTGGGGAAGAGCGAGTTGGTACAGGCATTGCCTGAGGATGGATATGCGGTTTTGAATTATGATGACCCGTCGGTCCGCCCGATGGCCGAAAAGACAAAAGCGTCCGTTTTTTATTACGGGCTCGATGCAAAAGCGAATATGTGGGCGGATCAAATTGAATCCTATGGGCTGGAAGGAATCCGCTTTTGCCTGCATTACAAAAAGGAGAGTTACTTTCTGCGGATTCCTCTCATCGGCCGCCATTCGGTGCACACCGCACTCCGGGCCGCGTCGGTAGGCAAAATATTGGGACTCGACTGGGGAGAAATCTTCACCGGCCTGAACCATGCTCAATCCCAGCTTCGGATGGCTGTGATCCATTCCGAAAAGGGCGCGCTGATTATTGACGACACCTACAATGCCTCGCCCGAGTCAACCATGGCTGCGCTCAATCTGCTTTCGGAGATGAACGGATACAAGCTGGCGGTGCTGGGGGAGATGTTGGAATTGGGCCAATACGAATATCAGGGACATACGATGGTCGGGGCCCGCGCAGCTGAAATCTGTGATGAACTGGTCGCTGTCGGCAGCAAATCAAAGTATCTGGCTGAAAGCGCCCGAAGGGCGGGAATGCCTTCCGGGAAAATTCACTGGTTTCAGACGGTTGCAGACACAATCGATTTTATCGCTCAACGCGGACTGTCCAAAAATGAAGTCGTTCTGGTGAAAGGATCCAGAAGTCTTCAGATGGAAAGAATTGTTGAAATGATGGAGACAACATTATGAAGGGAACTTCAATGACACTCGCGCTGTCAATCCTGGGGTTCATGATGACAGTGATCTGGGGCAGTCCGTTCATTCGTTTTTTGCATAAGTTCAAGATCGGGAAGATGATCCGGATCGACGGACCGGACACGCATATCCTGAAAATGGGAACGCCCACCATGGGCGGGATCATGTTTATCATCCCGACGCTGATGGTGAATGTCCTGCTGAACGCGGCCAATCTGTTCGGCGTCAACATCATGGGACAATCCTTTGTCCTTCCGATGATCACGCTGATCCTTTATGCGATGATCGGAGCGGCGGATGACTGGGAAGGAATCCGCGGCCCCCGCCGCGGATTGGGAATGCGCGCAAAGACAAAATTCACCCTGCAGGTGATCGTCGCAATCTTTATTGCATGGATCATGAAACATACCCTGCATATTTCTCATATTTACTGGCCGAACTATCCGCTCCCGATCGATCTCGGCAATTGGTTCCTCCCGCTCGCGGTCTTTTTGATCGTCGGAATGTCCAACGCGGTCAATCTGACGGACGGGCTGGACGGGCTGGCAGGGCTGATCTCCGCGACCGCTTTCGCCGGATACGGCGCGATCGCACTGATGGTCGGGCAAACATATGTCGGCAGGTTCTGTTTCATTCTGGTAGGCGCTTTGTTCGGTTTTCTGTGGTTCAACGTGAACCCGGCCGAATTGTTTATGGGAGACTGCGGGTCACTGGCGCTCGGAGCGTCGCTGGCTGTGGTCGCTTTGATCACCGGGCACCTGCTCGTTCTGCCGATCATCGCGATCATCCCGGTCAGTGAGGCCCTGTCCGTCATGATTCAGGTGGGGTATTTCAAATTCACGCACGGGAGGCGCCTGTTCCGAATGGCGCCGCTCCATCACCATTTCGAATTATTGGGATGGAGCGAAGTGCAGGTTGTGCAGCGGTTCTGGCTGGTCGGGCTGCTGTTCGTGATGCTCG